>JBCDIR010000351.1:0-4391 GCA_038748735.1 Bacteroidota bacterium
TGCTGCGCTTTCGCTCATTCATGCCTGGCCGAACAAGTCTAATAATCAAAATCCCGAATTTTCGTGTTAACGAAAACTCGGGATGAATAACGTTTTGGAATAAATTTACTCTTTCATCACTCGCGCACTACCTAGTAGGCATCCGCGCTCGTCTAGCAACTGGAGCACGTACAGGCCAGCGGGTAAAGCACGCAAGGACAAGTCGTGTGTCTGTCCGGAAAAACGGCCTTCTAGCAGTAATTGGTGATTCACATTGTACAGTCGGGTGATAGCTTGCTTGGGTATCTCACCGTGAAGTTGCAGGGTTAACTGATCGCGTACCGGGTTGGGAAACACCTGAAATTGCGTCCGTGAACCAGGAGTCATTACCGCACTCACTACGGGTAAGAAATTGCGCCCCAGCGTATGGAAGGCCGTATTGGTAATGACGGGTTCGTTAAAATCGAAGTAGATCGCGGCGCTGTTCTCAATGACCGTCTCTAAAGGCGTTTCCACCAGCGGAGCAATGCGGAAAAAGACGGCCCCTTGGGAGGCTTCCAGGTTGGTTGTACTATCAGGTAGCAGGATATTATTGAAGGTAAAAGTTAAAATACGCTCTTCACTGATCGTCAACTCGTAGTCGTGCGTGGCCGCGCCCAATTCCAGGCTACGCAGATCAAAATGTTCCGACAGGGTATCCCGAATAATGACCGTGAAAGCAGTATCCGTACCCGTATTCTGGAAGCGGATGCGGTACTGCAATTCCGTTTCGGGAGTAACGTAGTGCTCCGCACCGTAGCCGACGGGGTTCGCCGTTTTATCGTTGGGGTCGTAGGCACCGATATTTTCTTCGCAGTGAATATCGCTGGTGATGAGGGCCGTCGTCTGGGGGAACTGGGTGACGAAACCGGTACTGAAAAGGTTCATTTCGTTCAGTCCGCAGCCTTCTAGCGAGACACTCAACTGGTCCGTGTAGGGGTGGTTCTCCACTTGGTCAATTTGGAAAGTGTACGTGGAGCCATTGGCCGGAACGTCGAAGGTTTCCTCCGCACCCGGGTTGAGGGGGTCCAGCACTACGGGCTGCATCATAGCTACCGCATCTTCGATCACGATGTACTGCACCGGCGAACTGGGGGCCGTACCCGCATTGCGAACGGTAAACTGCACTTCGTCCCCGCTGCATTCGCCCCGCAATTGTAAGTTGCCGCCGTCCCAACCATTAGCTTCGACGCAGAGCGGGTCCGGGGTGGCGATGACTTCCGAACAGTGAACCTGTCCAAGTTGTGCTTCACAGCTCACGGCAACGGTAACGGTAATCAAGAAAGTTTGCCCGGGTGCCAAGGTAGGAATCGACCAGCTTACTTGCCCGCCGGCTACCTGGGTCGGTGCCAGTGTGGCGGAAGTGAAGGACAGGAATTCGTCTAAATCCAGGAGCACCTGTGGGTCCGTAGCCGTTTCGGAACCGATATTGGTTACCGAAAGGAAATAGGTACCCGAAAAACAACGTCGGATAATACCGGCCATCAAATCTACTTGTAGCTCGGGGCAACTAATGAGGCGTTGTAGCAAGATGTCTTGTTCGGCTATCTCACCGGCGGCTACGCTCACGGGGTAACTATCTTGGCAAGCTTGCCAACTCGTACTCGGCAAGGTGGTCGTCAGCGTGTAGTCACCAACGGGGACACTCATTTCGTAAGCGCCGTCAGCGTCGGTGATCGCACTGTACAGGAAGAGGTCCCCCGTGGCCGTGACGATGACGCCCGCTAGGCCTGCTTCGTCCGCGTTTACCAAACAGTCCTCCGACTCATCGTTGAGGACGCGCCCCCGGATGGTGGCGCACTCGTCGGCGGTTAGGTCGATGATCGTCGAGGCGTAATAATAACAATCATAACCTACTACGTAAGTTTCCAAGCTGTAGAGTCCGGACTGCGTAGGAATAAGCGTTTGCTCCGTGCTGATACTCCCATCCGGCAGCGTCCAAGTATACAGAACAACGCCCGAATAGTCGTTCGGCACTTGGCCAGCTAATCGGTAGCTATTACAACCCAAAACTTGGGTCAGTATAGCTAAATCAAGGTCAGTGGCGGGATCTGTAACAGTAGTCGTAGCAGTAACGCTACACGGATTGCCGTCAGTATCGGTATGGCTAACGATAAATTCGTACGTACCACTCTCCGTCACGGTAATGATCGCATGGTCACCAATAATGTTGCCAACCGGATCAATCCATTGGTAAGTAATATTAGGGCCACTCGACGACGTACTTCCGTCCAGTACAACTTCTCCGGTGGTGCAAGAGAGAATGCCCGAAGTAGATATTGTGGCATTCACCTGGGTGTCAATGGTGAATATTTGCAGCACAGAACAACCGTTGGCATCCGTGACGCTTAGTTCAATCTCCACGAAGTCCGGACCTCCGCTGGCAATATTACTATTCGAAAACAGTATTCCGCTCGTTCTCCATTCGTAAGCATAGGGCGCTATGCCTCCCGTGACTTGGGCAGTCAGTTGGTAATTCGTTTCACAAGGTTCAGTAGGCAGACCGTCCACGGTTACTTCTATTGGTTCCGGCTCCAACACAAACACACATTCTACTTGCGTACATCCCAGCCCGTCGGTTATCGTCACACAGTGTTCTCCAGCCGATACGCCTTGCAAACCAGGCTGCGTACTGCCGTTGCTCCAGGCGAATAGCCAGTCGGGTTGCAAGGGAGAAGAAATGAAAACTAGACCATCCGCCTCCCCTCCGCAGGAGACATTGCTAACCACGAACTCCACGTCAATGTCGTTGACTTCCGTTACTTCGTAGGTAGCCATGCTCACGCATTCGTCGTTATCGTCGTTCACGTTTACGGTGTATAGACCAGCGGCTAGGTCGGTAATAGCTGCGGTGGTATTGGTATAACCATCAGGTCCGGTCCAAACGTAACTGTAGTTACCGGAGCCACCGGAAACGGTTAAGTCAATGCTACCGAGCGTAGTCCCGTCACAGCTTCCGTCCGTGATATCCGCAGTGAGGGTAAGTCCTACGTTTACTGTTACCTCCGCCACTTGCGCACAATTATTATCCGTGACCGTGACCTGGTAAGTCGTCGTTTCGCTGGGGCTAACCGTAGTCGTTGGCTCAGCAGTTTCCCCGCCGGGCCAGAGGAAGGAGAGTTCGCCAACGGGCGTTCCCGTGATGGTGGCGCTTAGGGTAGCCGTCTCGCCGGGGCAAATGGACAGGTCGTCGTTGAGTTCGAGTCCGAAGGTCTCACTACTCGGAATGTTCACCACCGTGATCGCCGTTGCGCAAGCACCGCTACCCCATCGAGCCCAAATGTCGTAGTCGCCCGCCGCAAGGTTTTGAATGGTGAAGGTGCCCACATCAACGGAAACCGGAGACGAATAGGTATTGCCACCGTCCAGACTGAATTGGAGGAGCCCACCAACATTATCGTTACCAAAGTTGAATGTAAAAGCACCATTGGCCTCACCGCAACTCGTACCAATGACGTTTTCAACCGTCATACTCGGCAAGCCCAGTATTTGGATGGTCGTCGTCGCTTCGGCGGTACAACCGTTGGCGTCTGCTACCATTAGGGTGTAGACGTCACCGTCGTTAGGGTCAATGGTGATGAAGGGACTAATTTGGCCGTCGCTCCACAAGAAGCTGAAGGGCGGCGTACCGCCTACGATATTACCCGTTAACTGCACGGGATCATCACTGCATAGTTCCCGTCCGCCCTCAATGGTCGCCTGCAGTCCGCCCTCGGTCGTTACACTGTCGAAAAACTGGACCACGCAGCCGTTATTGTCCAGGACCGACATAATGTAGTCCCCTACGGGTAAGTTAGTAAAGGTGTTCTCATCCTGGAAGGGATCGTTATTGAGACTGTAACTATAAGGCGGCGATCCGCCATTGACGTTTATCGTAATACTAGCATTGCTAGGGCCGTTACAATCGGTATTTTCATCAATGACGTAGCCCCCCGTCAGTGCCGTTGGTTCGACTATGGTTAGGCAACTTACGCCTACGCAACCCTGAAAAGTAGTAACCGTCAAGCAGTAGGTTCCGCCCGAAAGACCAGTAATCGTTGGTGAAGTAGCTCCCGTATCCCACTGGTACACCCAATCTGGATTGGATAGGCTGGTGATCTCACCACTTGCTGCGCCGCTACACAAAACGTCGGTACCGATCAGTTGGGGGATGGGGGCAGGGGCTACCTCAACGGTGATTTCATCCTGCGCATCCTGGCCCTGCCCGTCGGTCACGAGGAGCACGTAAGTAGTGGTTTGCGTTGGACTGACCAGCGGACTAGCAAGCGTAGCGTCAGAAAGTCCGTCCGTCGGACTCCAATAGTAAGTATAGGCACCGTCACCGCCCGTTACTTGGGCTGACAACTGGAGTTGCTCGCCTTGGCAAATCAAAA
>JBCDIR010000352.1:0-4387 GCA_038748735.1 Bacteroidota bacterium
CCATGCCCCCTGCCGAAGCGGAGCGGGTGATGAATACCAATTTCTTCGGGAGTTTTCACGTGGCACAAGCCGCCCTACCGTTGCTACGCCAAACGGGGAAGACGCGGCTGATTTTCGTCGGCTCCATCGGAGGACTGGTTGCTGTTCCGTACTACGGAGTATATAGCGCTAGTAAGTTCGCTGTGGAGGGCTTGGTAGAAAGTCTACGCTTAGAACTGACCCAGACGCAGGTAGCAGTCACCTGTTTAGAACCGGGCGATGTGTCTACTCCTATCATCGGTCGGGAGTATCGACAACCGCCCTCCGAAGTGCCGGAAGTATACCGAGAAGGCTTCCAGAACGTTATGGATGATATGGCCAAGGGAGTAGCCGAAGGGTATCCAGCGGACCGGGTGGCGCAGCGTATCTATCAATTGACGACTACGTCGCGTAGTGCGCCCGTGCGCAAGACCGTCGGAGACGCAGTCCAGCGTTTGGCGCCCGTGCTTAAGCGAATTTTACCCCATAAAGTCGTTGAACAAATCGTGCGTTCCTACTATCGCTTATGAGTAGTGTACATTGATCTGTTCCAAAATGGTCATCAGCGTTTGGGTTAAACCCAGGCTAAAATCCAGGGGCAGTTTTGGACATTCCGTATGACCTTGCGCCAAACAGCGCTGTACACAAGCCGCCTCGTAGCTGTAACCGTTGGAGACGTAGTCAAAAAAATAGTTGTCCGGTGCTTGGTCGGGTAGAAGAACACTAAAACTACTGGGTTCGTGCCAGCGCCCGTGCCAGTGAATGGTTCCTTTGGTACCGTAAAGGAAGGCTTCCGTTTTCGTCTCGTTGGCCAGGGTGCAATGCAGATTCGCTACTTGGCCGTCGGGGTAGGAGAGGAGCGCTTGCGTTTCCAGGTCTACCCCCGTAGGTGCTGTACGTGCCTGGGCCTGAACACGCTTGGGCGAACCGAACAAGAGCTGCGCCAAAAAAGCGGGATACAAACCGATGTCTAAGAGTGCGCCGCCCCCCTGAGCGGGGTCGAATAAACGGCTCTGTGGATTGTACTCCGCACGGAATCCAAAGTCAGCCTTAATACTGGTTATTTCTCCGATGGTACCCGCTTTTACTAGGTCCAGGATCTTTTCCGTAGTGGGTAAGAAACGGGTCCAGATGGCTTCCATTAAGAAAACTTTCCGCTCGCGCGCCGTAGCGATCATCTGCTCCGCTTCCGCGACGGACATCGCCCAGGGTTTTTCGCACAAAACGGGAACACCCGCTTCTAAACACGCTAAGGTGTAGCGCGCGTGAGCCGTATGCGGAGTGGCAATGTACACCGCGTCTAAAGTAGGACTGGCCAAGAAATCGCTTAATTCGGCGTAAGCCTCCGGTGTAGCGTAAGTGGCGGCAAACGCTTGCGCGCGCTCCTGTTCTCGGCTGAGTACGGCTTGTAACTTTGCCCCTTCAACCCGGGCGAGATCTTCTGCAAAGCGGTGGGCAATTTTTCCGGGACCAATGATTCCCCAGTGGAAAACGGACATATGATGCGGGTTTTAATTTTGCAGATCAGCTAGAGCACCTCCAGCGTAATAATCCTACTTTAAAGGGCTGTTGCCAGTCTTCAAACCAGTCTAAAATCCAATCCGTTTCCCCTTCGAGCTGTCCTCGAAGCTTTCCTTGTCTAAGTTGAAAATTTCGGCCAGCGTCATGGGCTCATTGCCTTCTCCTTGGTCGAGGGACTTGCGAAGTGCGTTGGTCTTATCCAGTGATAGCGCCTTGAATTCGTAGAAGGCAATCATCCGTCCTTTACGGAATAGTGCTTTGTCCACCTTTTCGATGCTGGTGTTGAAAGTACAAATGATCTTGATGTTCAGGTAGTCACTGAACAGGCCATCGGTCAGTTGGAGGATCGTGGAGACTACAGAGTTCGTACTCGCATTTTCCCGTGAGGTAATGACCTTTTCCGCATCTTCGATGACCAGAATGGAGTTCTTACTCGTGATGAGAAAGGAGATGAAATCCGGCTGTAACAACTCGTTCACAAAGTCATTGGGAATGAAGATAAAGTTGCGCTCGTTGTGCTTGTCCAGGAGGTGTTTGATGTAGGAAGTCTTGCCCGTCCCGGGAGGGCCGTGGAAGAGAATCAGGCCCGAATTATCGACGGCTAGCGACTCGTCGATGATGCGGTGAATTTCGGCAAAGTCGTCATTGTAGAGCTTATTCACATCAACGTCGAAAGCATTGATGTTGATCTCTTCGGTGTAGAACTGTCCACCTCCCTTGGAGAGCACCTTGAAAGTGGGACCTTTCTCTTTACCAAACTTGCTGCGGAACGTTTTGCATACATCGAGTACCCACTGCTCATTCGCTTGGTCGTCCTCGCGGTAGAGAAACTCCATGAGTAACTTCTCGTAGTGCAGGGAAACCCAAACACAGGTCCGTTTATTGGGAATATGGTAGAAAAATTCGCGCTCGTAATCGTCTTTGTCCTCGGCTTTATTAGTGTTGCCGATGGTCCAATTTTTATAAACAACCTGAAAGTCCCCTCCGGTTTCGGCCAGCATCTCTTTGACCGTCGTCATGTTGTCCCGATTGGCTTCTAGTGGTACGTCGAGCATGATGCGCGAGGCAATGCGTCCGTACGTTTGGGTGAAGAATCGGTCCTTTAAAAATTCACCGTAAGGCGAGAAAGTATTTAAGAGGTCGTCCATAGGCGCGATATAGCAATTTAATTTTTGACGTTGATGAGTCCGGCCAGTTCTTTGACTTCGCGTACGGTGGCTTGCGCCCGCGCACGAATCGCAGCTCCACTGGCTTTGATTTGATTTTTGATGGCCTTTTTATCGGCTAAAAGCGCTGCCTTACGCTCGCGGATGGGCGTACTGATGTTGACCAAAGCGTCACTGACGGCTTGTTTGAGATCAACGTATTTCAGCGCATTCGCTTGGTAGTCAGCGGTTAGGCTGGTGTGGGCTTCGTGACCACCTGCTGCCTCCAGCATGGAGAAGAGGTTGGCTACCCCCGCACTCATTTCCCCCTCCGGGGTGTCACCCGTATCGGTTACCGCCGAGCGGATTTGCTTTTCAATGCGAGCCGTCTCAGCGAAGACGTCGATATTGTGCTTATCGCCTAAGCTAGCACTCATTTTCCGACTGGGATCCGCAGTGGACATCACCTTCGGAATCTTGGTGTAGAGTGGTTCCGGCAACTCGAAATATTCCTTACCCACTTGGTTGTTGAAGCGTTGCGCAATATTACGCGTTAGTTCCAAGTGCTGTTCTTGGTCCTTACCGACGGGGACTTTCGTAGCGTGATAGATCAAAATATCCGCCGCTTGGAGGACGGGGTACCCAAACAGTCCCACCGAAATGAAGCCTTCCGATTTATCCGCGCTTTGCGAGCTTTTGTCTTTGAACTGCGTCATACGTGTCAGTTGTCCATAGCTAGAAAAGCAGTTCAGTAACCAACCCAATTCCGTATGCTCAGGTACCATTGACTGAATGAACAGATTCTCCGGCTTGATACCCGTGGCCAGCAAATTGAATACTAATTCCCAACTGTTCTGGCGTAATTTCTTGGGCGAAAACGGCATGGTCATGGCGTGGTAGTCCACTACGCAGTAAAGGCAATCGTGCTCTTCTTGTAACCGCAACCAGTTTTGGACAGCGCCAAAATAGCGACCAAAGTGTAACTTGCCAGTAGGCTGAATGCCAGAAAGAATGGTACTCATGGAGTTTAGAATATTGGAAATGAATAACGCATGGATGTAGTAAGGCTTCCGTCCGTGCTTTAGTTCCCTACCGCCGCGATTACCGAGATTTCGATATTGACGAATTTAGGCAAATTTGCTACCTCTACCAGTTCCCGTGCGGGGGCGGTATCCTCGTTGAAATACTCGGCATAGACCGCGTTGATGCGGGCGTAATTGTTCATATCACTCACAAAAACGGAGCATTTGATCACTTCCTCAAAAGTGATACCCGCTTCGGTGAGGATCGCGCGCAAGTTCTTCATCACCTGATGCGTTTCCGCTTCGATGCTGTCCATGACGAGGTCACCCGTAGCGGGATCAATGGCTACCTGACCGGAAACGTAAAGGGTGCCGTTGTGGATAATGGCTTGGTTGTAAGGACCGACGGGGGCGGGCGCTTGCTCCGTTTGAATGATTTGTTTCATATGCTTATTCATTAACCTGGTCTCGGCTGAGCCAGAAGCCAGGGAGACGACTGCTAAATCGCGCGAATTTAAGGTAAAATAAGCTAGCGACTAGCTTTGGCCCGTACTTTTGATCAACAATATACTTTAGAATGACTCGAATGATGAGCGGTTTACCATTTCCTCCGCTCCAAAGAGAGCATGGACATGAAAAGGAACAAGCCACTGACGCTCAAAAAGTAGATGACGTCCCGGC
>JBCDIR010000353.1:0-4387 GCA_038748735.1 Bacteroidota bacterium
CTTCGGCTTTGGCGGCGGCCAGTGCTGCTTCGTCAACGGGTTCGCCCTCGTAGACCCCCGTTTGCTCCAGGCGCTTTTGGAGCTGTTGCAAGTGTTCCTGTTCCTGCTTGTGCCGTCGGAAGGCGGCGGTGGACAATTCCCCGTAAATGGACGTACCCGTGATACGTTCCAGCAGTTCGGAGCGCTCGCCGTCACTGGCCCGCAAAAAAGCCGCAAAATCTCCCTGCGATAGGAGCACCGAGCGGCTAAACCGCTGGTAATCCAGGCGCGTGATGCGCTCCACGGCTTGGTCTACCTCCTTAATCTTTTCGGCTACGGGCCGGAATACTTGTGCCTCTTCCTCCCACTGGGCCAGTTCCCGATTGGGACCGACCAATTTCCCATCCGGTTTGTTGCGTGCGCGGTGCAGCCGCCAACTGGCCAGGTAGCGTTGTTCGTCAACTATAAATTCAACCTCCGCCACACAGCTGAGGCTCCCGTAACTGATAACTTCTTTGACTTGCTTATTGCGCGCTACCTTCCCGTAAAGGGCCAGCGTGATGCAGTCCAGAATCGTCGATTTGCCCGCTCCCGTCGGTCCGGTGATAGCGAATATCCCCGCGTGCGCCAGGGGACGCTCGTCAAAATCCAAGCGTACGGTTCCCCGCAACGAGTTGATATTTTGAATATGAACTTTGAGGATTTGCATTAGGACTCTTCTTGTTGCATCCAGTCTTGCAATTCTCGGAACGTCAGCGTTAGTTGCTCCAATTCCGCTGCGGGTAGTTCCCCCTGGCTCTGGCAGTTTTGGACGAAGACCTCCTCTACGTCCAGGTACTCTAAGTCGGGTACGTCTTCTAGTTTTTCGACCAAACTTTGGTACTGACGGTGAACGCGTATTTTCACCAATTCCAGGTCCATTCCTTGGACAAATTCGCGGAGGCGTTGGTCCAGCTGTGGTTGGTAGGTGTCCGTGTGTACGATCACCTCCACCCAGGGCGTTAGTTCCCGCTCGCCCCGAGCGGCGAAAGCCTGGAGTTTGCGTTGCACCTCGTCCACTTCCCCTTCAATGGTTTTGAGGCGGCGGAAGGTCGGCACGGCCAGTGAGGTGATATTTTTCAGGGTTTTACCCGCAAATTCGAGACAGTAAACGACTTTTTCGTCCTTCGTTTCGCTAAAGCTGAGCGGTACGAGCGAACCCGAATAGCGAATGTGGGATTGCCCACCGACCGTCTGTGCGCGGTGGATGTGTCCCAGCGCTACGTAGTCAAATACCCCGGGGAACTGCTCTCCTTCCATGTTTTCGCGGTTGCCGACGTAAATATTGTCCTGCTTTTCGGCGGCGACGGCACCTTTAGCATACAGATGCCCCGTAGCGAGGCAAGGAATACCCTGATCGGCATAGGGCTGGGCCAGGGCAGCCAGGGCGTCATAGTGCGCCGTCAATCCTGCTTGCAGGCGTGCTTGGCGATCCGTTTGATCTTCTCCGGCCCGGCTGGTGCGGAGGTCGCGGTCGCGGAGGAAGGGTACGGCAGCAGCGACGAGTTCCGGTTCGTCTTTTTCATTTTTCAAAACCAGTAGCTCATCCGCAATGTCGCGCGTAGCCGCGCCGATAACGTGGATATTGAACCCCTTCAGCAGTTCCTGTGGCGCGTTGAGCATGGCGGGCGAATCGTGATTGCCCCCCGTAATGACCACGTGACGGCACTGGGTTAGCAACACCCGCCGCAAAAAAGTGTAGTACAGTTGCCGCGCCGGGTTAGGTGGATTGCCGATGTCAAAAATATCCCCCGCTACGACGAGTACATCAATGGCCTGCTCGCGGATGGTCGTCAGCAGCCAATCCAGTGCCCGCGCGAACTCTTCGGTCCGGTCGAGTTGGAGGAGGCGCTGCCCCAGGTGCCAGTCGGAGGTGTGGAGGATTTTCATCAGGCCGAAAGATAAACAGTTTTTCCCAGTAGTGAGCTAGCCCAATGTGGCTAGCTCACCCAATGTAGCTAGCTCACCCAGTCGGGGGCGGCCATCAGGCCGGCTCGGGGGCCGGAGGCCGCAAGGACCAGGGGTGGTAGCGGGTAGGGGCGAATCAAGGTGCTCGCCCGAAATTTCACGCTGCGGCAGGTGCAGCCAAGACTGGGCAAGTACATTGGTGTCTGCTCCTACGGAGCGGACGACCCTGCCTCCAGCAGGCAAGCCGGTGCCCAGGGAGGAACGACCGCTGGCAGGACCCCAATCGTCAACTTCTTTGTAAAACTAGCTGTTACAACATTGAACAAATCTATTATGAAGTATCTTCTGCTCACGCTGTTAATTCCTGCTTATATGACTGCGCAAACTGTTATTTGTGACCCGGAAACAGGCCTTTGTACCTTACCGGAAACCACCGACGCTCCGAGCGTTGAAACGAAATGGGACGAAGCCACGGAACTCATCTACGTGGGTGACCCGCTGTGTTCTTGGTGCTGGGGCGTCTCTCCGCAATTGTTCGAGTTGGAGTATACCGCTGCGCAGCAAGGAATTGGATTTCGCTTGGTCATGGGTGGTCTGCGGCCCGGTGGCGGTGATCCGTGGAATGAGCAGTTTACGGAATTTTTGCGGCACCACTGGGAGGAAGTCCAGGCGCGCAGCGGCCAGCCATTTACGCAAGACTTACTGTCCACCGAGCATTTTCATTACGATACGGAGCCGCCCTGCCGGGCCGTGGTCGTAGTACGGGAGATGGCCCCGCCTCGGACGCACCGCTTTTATGAGCACGTCCAGCACTATTTTTACGTAAAAAATCAGGACCCGAACCAAGTAGCCTTCTACGAGCCGATTTGTCAGGAGCTGGGCTTGGACTTTGCAGCTTTCGCCGAACGCTTTGCCAGCGATGCGTACCGTCAAAAGACGCGGCAGGATTTTGCGCTCAGCCAGTCGTGGGGCGTGCGGGGTTTTCCGTCCGTGTTACTGCGCCAGGGCGAACGCTTGACGATGATTGCCCGTGGCTACAGCGATGCGGAAACGATGTGGAAGCGAGTGCAGACAGCGGTGGGGAAATAGACCACTGTTTGGGTCAAGTACTATTCCTCCAACAACTCAGCAACGGCGGCTTGTGGTGACATCGTCCCCGCTTTGATCGCTTGACGCAATACCACTACTTGGGCCTGCCGCTCGGGGGAAGCGAGAAACTGCCGTAAAATTCCTTGTTGCAAGCGATCTTCAAACCAAAAGAGGGCTTGCTGTTGTCGATTGGTTTGGAAACTACCGTTGTCGATTACGTGGGTTTGGAACGCCTGAATGGCGCGGAGGAGGCGGTCCAGGCCGTCGCCGTTGCGGGCGGAGCAGGTGAGCGCTTTGGCCGTCCAGCCGTTGGTTTTGGGTGGGAATAGGTGGAGGGCGCGCTGGTAAGCCGTCCGAGCGTGTTTGGCGGCGGTTAGTCGGTCCTCGTCGGCTTTATTGACGGCGATGAGGTCCGCCATTTCGACGACGCCGCGCTTGATACCCTGCAGTTCGTCCCCCGCACCGGGCAGGAGTAACAGTAAGAACAAGTCCGTCAGTTGATAAACCGCCGTTTCGGATTGGCCCACCCCGACCGTTTCCACCAAAATAAAGTCATAGCCCGCTGCTTCGCACAGCAAGATGAGTTCGCGCGTTTTGGCCGCTACCCCACCGAGGGAGGTCCCCGCCGGACTGGGTCGGATGTACACTTCGGGCCGAATAGCGAGGCGCTCCATACGCGTTTTATCACCCAATATGCTCCCCCGCGAAAGTTGACTGCTCGGATCGACGGTGAGGACGGCCAAGCGGTGGCCAGCGTCCACCAATTGTTGACCGAAGGCTTCGATAAACGTACTTTTCCCTACGCCCGGCACGCCCGTGATGCCCAACCGAAAGGATGGCCCGCTATGCGCTAAGCAAGCCTCTACGATCGCGCGCGCTTTGCGCTGGTCGTCCAAGCGCGTGCTTTCTACCAAAGTAATGGCTTGGCTGAGGACGACGCGGTCCCCTGCCCGAATACCGTCTACGTAGTAGCTAGCCGGACGTTCCCGACGTCTGCGCGGACGCAAGTTAGGGTTGACACTACCGGCGGGTACTTCCTGGGACAAGGGAATGGAGTTGTTTGGTCAAAGATAAAACTTATGGGGTGGATTTGGTACAATTCTTCCAACGCTAGTCAGAGTGCTTGCCGTGTACTGCTATTTTAGATTTTAATTTTAATTAAACTGCTAAAATTGGATAAGTGTGGGTTTTTTACTATAATTGCATAACTATTAGCTCCCATTAAAAACTCTCTAACATGAATTATTTACCCCCCCCCCCGCGTAATTCTTCTGAATTTCTTATTAGTAATCCTTACTTTTTCTTGTACTAAAGATGAAGACCAATCTGCTCATTTATCTTTAAAAGATGCAACTTGTTGTGAGTAAGTTGC
>JBCDIR010000354.1:0-4385 GCA_038748735.1 Bacteroidota bacterium
ATCAAATCCAGTACGTTGAACGCAAAAATCCAGTATAACTTCACCGCCAACATCTGGCAACACCCAGCCGAAGGCGGATGGTTTTTCGTCTCGCTGCCCCCTGAGCTAACGGAGGAGATTAGGAAAAATTTGCAGTGGCAAGAAGAAGGCTGGGGCAGAATGAAAGCTACCGCCACGGTCCATGAATTGGAGTGGGACACGGCAATTTGGTTCGACAAAAAACGGGCTACTTACCTGCTTCCGTTGAAGGCCGCGATTAGGAAAAAAGCAGGTTTGCAGGTGGATCAGATGATTAGTGTGCGTGTTCTATTGTGAGCATTGTAGTGGTTAGTTTAGTCTGGATTAGCTGCTCAAATTTCTCGTCACTTTGCTGGCACCATCACTCCCGCACCAACACCATCTTCGCCCCGTCCGCTTTGGCCACCTGCGCCAAAAAATCGCGGAAAGCAGCGTACTCCTCCGGGGGGTATTCCTGATCATAGAAACGGAAACTGCGTTGTAGGACTACCTGCTCAGCGGTCTCCTCCACGGTGAGTTGGTACTGACCGTAAGGGGTATCCAACTCCACGGATTTGGGCAGACTCTCGACGGTGTAACCAGCGGGCAATTGAAATCTAGCCGTTGTATTTTTAGTGTACCCATAGTTGACCACCACAGGGAACGTCCGCGTTTCCGCTGCGTCGGGGACTTTTTCTAGTGGACAAATGAGGTTCAGCGGCACAAACAGACGTTTACCGGCGCGAGCAGCGTAGCGGTCCGCTTGGGCAGCGAAAGTGAGGGAACTGCGCGGCGCATCCGCAGCGGCCGTGAGATTGACTTCGTCGATGGTGAGGTTGGGTAATTTACCCAACTTGCGCACCGCCTCTTCAATGTCCTGTGCCGAACGGTAGGTCTTCCGATTGCGCCAAGCCTCGTGGCTAATGCCCTGAAATTGACCCTCGTACGTCAACGCGGCGCCCCCTTCGGCGGCTAGGGTGATGTTGACTTTCTCTTCCGTTACGTTATCCGCTACACTAAGGTGCGGCGTACGGGTCAACTGCCCACCTTCCGGCGTGACCAAAAGTACGCGGCGGTTATTGGTAAAACGTCCTAAGTAACCCGGCGGATTATTCGCACTGGTACACTCCAACCACGTATCCGTTTCCGGCACGTACAAAATCGCGTGATTGAAGGCCGGGTCCACAAAATCATCCTCCACGATGTACGGCTGATCGTCGCCAGCGGATACGATGACGGGGTAGCTCGTAATGTCTATTTCGGCCAGCATCGCGCGCATATAGTTGCTGAGGGCTTTGCAGTCGCCGTAACCGCGTTCCTCGACGTAATTGGCATCAAAGGGTTGCCAGCCACCAATACCAAGTTGAACGCTGACGTAGCGCTTGTTGTCTTGCATGAATTTATACAAGCGGGCAATCTTTTCCTCTTCATCGGCAGCGTCAGCGGTGAGCGTTTTAACCTGTTGGGCCAGTGCTGCGGGTAGCTCCGTTCTACCTTGCCAGAGTTGGTGTAAGAAGTGGCCGTAGTTACCCCAAGTATCCATTTGCCCTGCGTACTTCTCCACCTCAAACTGCTCGGGAACGACGCGCAGGAGCGGCATCTTATGGATAAAATCGGGGTCCCAGGGTTCGTTTTTTACGGGTGGGATATTGGTCATGGCCCAGGTGTAGGTTTTTGTTCCTCCGTCCACAGTCATTTCAGGCGATGCCTCGCAATTGTAAACTTGGTAGCGCACATCCTGCCCCGCTGCTGCCACTACGCGCAGTTCCGAACGGCGTACGTAAGCGCTACCCGTAGGCTGAAACGGCCAGTTAGGTAAGACCGCCCGACCAATGCCCGCGATGCGCTGGGTATACGAAAACCGCACGTGATAGGGGTAGCGCGAATGGTTGAGTACCGCGTATTTGACCCGACTATCGTCGTAGATGCTGACCCCGTCAATCCTGGCTACGTCCTCGAAATCTCCCTTTTTTAGCTTTGTTGTTTTGCCCGTAGACAGGTCCGTTATAGCAGCTTCCAAAGATTCAATTTTGCTATCCGGATCGTAGGCGACCCGTACGATATGTTCGTTACTTTCTGGTCCCAAAATAATGGCCTCCATAGTGTAAGTGTAGCGGGCAACGGAGGGACTGACCAGCTCGATTTCTCCCCGCAGATCCAATACTTCGTGAGCCCCCAGCGCTTGGGCGGTGACCACTGACTGCCTTATTTGAGCAGTCGTTAGCGTACTGATGGCCAGACAAAAACAAAGAAAACTAAAGCGCATATTATGAGTTTTTTCTGAAGACGATTTGTTCCTGCATTTTTTGTGCCGCAGTCGCAAAAAGTGTGCGCAAGGCGGCGTATTCCGTGGGTAGGTAGAAGCGCTTTTTCACCTTCAATACACTGATAATGGAAATTTTTCCGCTTGCTTCCCGGACCTGGTACTGGTAAGTGGCGTCGCCATCGGGTAGGCTGATTTTTGCCGCTTCGGGCAACGATTCGGTGGTATACCCTTCTGGAATTTGGTACGAATAAATCAATTTCTCCTCGAAGGGGTACGTAAAGTCAATGGGGAAAGTTCGTTGCTCACTAACCAGTGGATTCTCCGCAAATTCAGAATACAGAATCGGCGAAAGGTACATCAGGTCGTCATTGACAAAAGCGGCTCCCTCGACCGTGAAGGTAGTATTGACTTTGAGCGGCTGCTGCACGTCTCCCTCATTTTCTAAATTAATGGTGGCAATAGCCGTCCCCGTCGGCAAACGATCCGACCAGATCGACTCAACGGCACCTGCTTCTTTATTCAAGGTCGTACGGTCCGCTAACGCACTGTACGCGCGTTGCACGGAACGCATTTCGACCGCTACCGTCCCGTCTTCCTGAACAGTACCATTGAACGCGTAGCGATCCTGGAATACGGGTAACTGCAAATCAATAAACGTGGGGTTTTCTGCTTTCAGCAAAAAGCCTACGCGGTTGAGGGCACGCTGCCGAATAATTCCCGGCTTGTACAGCGGGTTCGTCATATCCATGAGCTTCAGCCCCTTATCCGTTTCAACCAAAATAATCACGTAGTTAAACTGACGCAAAAACGGGAAAGCGGTGATCACGGCACCATTATCACGCGTGGACACCAGCAATGGATAAGCTTTGAAGCCAAAATGGCGCAACAGCGCAATACCCGCGTACTGCACCTCCGCCGTGCTGCCCGTATGCGTTTCGTACGCCTTGTCGGGAGTCTTGTCGGCGTATTTGCCCAACGTGCCGTCCCAGGTGATTTCTTGGGTAACAAAAGATTGAATATTAGCTAGTACTTCCTGCTGGGGTAGACTCGCGTCAATAGCGAGATCGGCCACCTCTACCAAGCGCTTGCTGTGGCGCGGCTTCGTGAAGTAATGTCCTAGGTTATTATCGTCCAGCAGTTCCTGACAGGTTTTCTCCCAAGTACCGAACACGGAGTTCTTCGTACCATCCCGGTGGTATTGTTCGCTACACTGAAAACGCACTTTAACAAAATAATCTTCCAGCGTGGTGATGTAAGGTTCGTCCTGCAGCGCTTGGCCGTTTTGCATCCAAAACTCAGTGCCATCTACCAAAATGGTCATATCTCCCAAGGTGATGCGCTCCTTTTTATCGGGGGTCACTTGGCGGTCCATGTATTCGGCCCCGCGCAGTAAATAAGTATAAGCCAGTGGGACAGAACAGGTAAATTTGTAGTAAGAAGACTGCACTGGAATTTCCTCCCGGAAGGCCCATTCGTCCGGCGCGAGTAGACGTTTGCTGTACAATTGATAACTGTACTCAACTACACTACCGACCTCGACCTGTTGAAAGCCAAAGGTTGCCTTTGACCAGTATTCGTTGATTTTTTCGTGAAAAATCTCCTTTTTTCCTACCTTGGTGATCGTCCCGTCCGGAGCGATAGTTTGGGCGTTGACCCGGCGCAGGTGATCCGTTCCTCCTTCGTGATAGTAATAGATGGCCGCATTTCCGTATTTGTCAATAGCTGCTTCGGAGAGTATCTTCACGCGGCGGTGACGATAAGTGACGGCAGAATAGGTACCATCGTCCAGACTACGCACGTCGGTCACGCCTTGGTCGGCCAGTACGACGGCCTGCGCAGTGGAATCTAAATTGTAGCTGGTCATCGCCAATTGTTCGGACGGTACTTCCCCCCATTCCAACATTTCGTAAGTTTGACCAATCAGGTGTACGGACACGAGCAGCGCGCCAGAGAGTAATAGAAAACGCATAACGTAATTATTTACCTGGTCTCGGCTGAGCAGAGAGCCAGGGATGACGATTTTTGTCTTCAGTCCCTTATTTAGTTCGTAGTCGGTCTGATTTTACCATCAGCCCGATTCCTTCTCTAAATAAGGAACCAAAAATCGTTTGTTCTAAGTCAA
>JBCDIR010000355.1:0-4381 GCA_038748735.1 Bacteroidota bacterium
CTCTACGGCGTTCAGGTTCAGGATGCCATCCGGTATTTGGTCGTTATTGCTGTCCCCGATACCGTAATTAGTGCGTTGTGCCACTAGATTCGCAAACGTTATTCCGTCACATTCACAGTTAGGGTCGGTGTTGGTACAAGCGACGCGCGCAATAAGGTCAGCCGGATCCCAAATTTTTTGAATGGCGCAGGGAGCACTACAAGAAGGGTCAGTCGTAAAGTTAAACTGTGCCGTCAGCGGCACGTCAAAGTGCGGTGATCCACAGACTGGAGTAGGTTTCTCCGAACAATCGGCCGCTACGCAAAACTCAAACGTGGCCCCTCCTGCGTAGCTAAAACCACCAGGTCGTCCCGTGGGTCGCATGGTCACCGTCAGTATATCGCTGTCGTTGGCACCCCCCGTCACGTTGATATCGGACATCGGTACGTTAAAAGTCGTCCCATCTCGGTCCGTAAATACAAAGGAGTTCGGTACGAAGTCCAGTCCACAGCCAATATCGAAGACTGCCTCTAAGTAAGCATCCGGATAACTGCTCGTTAGCCAATCCAGCTGCATATTGGTCACAAAGTACGTTACACAACCCGTTTCCGCGTCTGTTAGCGTAGTAGGTCCTTCGGGAAAACCCTCAATGAACGCATCGAAACGGTCATTAGGCTCAATATCTTGTCGATCGTTGTAATCTTCGTTGCACAGATCGTCGTAACCCTCTAGCCGGAATGTGTGGATATACTTATTACGAATATCGCAGTTGTTACAACTACAGTCCGTAGTTAAAGCGTAGGTCAAGAGAATACTTTCTCCTACCTCCAAGTCGACCCCGTCGATATTGAGCCGAACATCGCGCGGCGTTCCGCTCAAACAGGGATTAGTATTATTGTTTAAAATATCTACCGTAGTTCCCGAAAAAGTCGAATTATCACTTTCGTAGGTCACTCCAATACTGGACACATCTACCGTCATAGTACGACCGTTAGAAACGAAGATACGAGTTCGGATATTTCTGGCGGCGGCCGTACCATTATTCGTCAAACGAATCGTCACTACGGATGGATCGTCCGTGTAGCAAGCCGGCCGGGTGCTGGTCACCACTGCGGCATCAATATCAGGCACCAAAAGATCGTAGCGAACTCCCGTAGATGTAAAATCCCCAGCGGGCTTATCCCGGCAGTCATCATCTCCTTGGCACCCAAAATGTGCCCGTCGCGTAATGTCCCTTGGATTATTCACACACTGGATCACCTCCCAGGTTTCTACGGGAAAAACCGACTCTCCTCGGTCTAGCGTAGGTCCTAAACCCTCCGCATCTAGCATCGCAGACGTAATGGTATAGCAGTTTTGGTTACCACTCACGTAGGCGGGACCACCAGCGGTAATATCGACGCCCCCTACCGTAATGCCCTGCAGTGCTAAGTTGGGTAGATCATTCACTATGCAGTAAGTGACCTCTTCTACCGACCCGAAGCCGTTATTGACCACGCGTGGGGTCACGGTCGACACCCGCCCCAAATAGGCACCAAATACGCTGGGAACGGTACTCGGCAAGGAAATATCCGCAGAGATAGCCTGCACCGTTCCACTCGTCGCCATACCTGTACCACCGCTGGTGATTTCGAAACTGTAGTCAAAATTACCTCCCATGAAGTCACAACTGGCCTGAATATTAGCCATAAAGCTTACGTTGCTGCCGTCGGGAATATTTCCTAAGTCTATCGTTGTCCCGCCACTTAGAAAACTAGCGGGGTCTACGGAAAGTAACGTAACCCCAGTGGGGAGATTCAGCTCCCCGGTTACGCCAGTAGCGTTCATACCAGAACTGTTGATCACCTCAATCGTCAGCGGGACGACGGGGCCACAAATAGACACAGAACTAGGAGAACTGACGTTGACAATTAGGGCTTGTCCAACTAATAGGATAGGACTGAGAAAGAAGATAAAGGCCCACAGGGGATTATTAGTGCTAAGACGCACTAGGTAATTGTTCTTCATGCTACTACAATTCAGTATACTAGCTAATATTCATAGCTGATATACCACGTTATTCAAATGTTATTTTGATCGTAACTGGGTAAGATCGGACTGATAAGAAGTAAAAAGTATGGGTGGGAAAAAATATACTGGTGGGTGCTAAAAAGTGAATATACTCAATGCTTGTTCTTTATGTAATTACAAATTTCGTATACGGAAACATTGATTTCATTGTTGCCTGTAATACCTACAAATTTAATAAAAAACTACGTAACCTTCACTTAATTACGATTCAAGGCCAAAAGAATAGTGTCTTCTGCTCCCCGTAAAACGCCGAATGCCGCCTCCGTTTCCGAAGGCGACATTCGCTGTCTTGACACAATCATGGTAGCGACGTAAGGCATTGCGTCGCTACGTGCGTTATTTAACGACCACCATTTGCTTGGTAGCCGTGTATTCACCTGCGGTCAACGTATACGTTAACACACCGGTTTCCGTCTTGATCTGATCTTGCGTCAGCGCTAACTTATTGTAGCCCGCCGCGAAGTTGTCGTTGATTACGTGTAGTACGCGTCCCTGTACATCCGTTACCGTCAAGGTCACCTCCGTATCTTCTGGCAGGTTAAAACCGATGAAGGTTTCCACCAGGAAGGGGTTCGGTACGTTTTGGTACAGGGCAAACTCAGGCCCCGTGGCACTCACTGGTGCGAAGTGGATGCCGACATCCATCACCGTGCCCCCATCCGAAGCCGTTTCGTAGGCCTCGGCCACCGTGTAGCGGCTAGAGATGCTTAGCGCGTCGTGGAGTTCGATGTCCTCCGTAGCGCGCACGACCAAGCTGAAGAGTACATCTTCATTAGTAGTGCGTTGTGTGCTAGCGAAGTCCTGGTTCCAAGACGTTGTAATCATACCTTCACTTGCATAGCGCAGGCCGAAATTACCCGCTTGCGCCACCCCGTATTCGATATCTACCAGCTCCAAGCCGTTGAGGGCCAAAGTAGCTTGGTAGCCCTCCACAGCCGCCATATTGCGACCGCGGACTGCTACCGTATACGTATTACCTGCGTTCAAGCTCATATCGTCCACCTCCAGATCGAAGCGACCGTTCAGTGTACGATCATCCCCTTGCTGCGCATTGGCGATAGCTGAGCCGTTCACGTCACCAATTTTGATGGCCACGAAGTCGGCGTTGGCAATGGTGGTATTCAAGTTATTGAAGTTGCTGACTTCCGGGAACTCCTCGGCCCACGGGTTGGTCACATCTGGGAAATCATAGCTGTTTTCAACGAAGCGCCAACTGGTGTTACTTGGAAATTCTGTAATCACGTTCAAGATCAGCTTACGAATCTGGATCAAGTCCAGGGTCGTAATGGTGTTCGAGCGGTTGGCATCCGCCGCAATCCGCTTGTACGGGCTATCCAACGGTTGTACCGCTAGGATGTGCTTGCTGATCTTCACAATATCAAAGGTAGTTACCCCATTGGTGTGGTTACTGTTGTGGTAAGGGGTTACCGTATAATCGCCGCCTACATTCAGGTTAATTAAACTGTACACACCATTGGCACCCGTCGTCATGGTGTTAGCCATGTCACCGCTGAGGTTCACTTCCACGCCTTCTACCGTCTCATCATATTCCGTGGCGATAACACCGGTTAACGTACCCGTAGCGTCCATTACGCAATCACTATGATCTTGTACCAAGATATACGTTTCACAGAAGTCGTAGTTTCCTTCGTTATCGAATGCGTAGATGTAGACTATCGTCGTTTCTTCATCATCCTGATTCAAGATTAGGCCCGTATCATTCGGATCTGGTGCCCAATCTGCTCCTTGTGCTTCTACAAAGGCCGCGCGGTAGATCGCGTAGCTCGTCACCTGGGGATCATCCGAGAAGGGTAAATCCGCATCTGGATCCTGACCCGTACAATCCGTGATGGGCGAACCTTCAAAGTCACTGGCCCAGATGGCCATCTCACAACCCTCACCGCTCGGCGTTGGCATCAGCGTGACCGTCAAACCGTTGATACATACCGGCGCTGGTCCTTTGCAGTCAATGATGTCAAACTCGAAGATGATACTAGACTGGTTGCCACAGCCATCTTCTACTAGGACACGTACTGCGTGGAGGATGTTGTCACCCATTGCGCTAGTGATGATGGGGAAGGTGCCCGTGAATTCAAACGTACCGTCTCCGAAGTTCGTGATGTTACCCATCACGTTGGCGTCACTGCTAAATTCGTTGGCCTTGATCACTCCGTCATTGTTCGCATCTACGGCAAAAGCGTCTAGCTCCGCACTGACGATGCTTACTACTAGGTTACCGTCATTGTCGAACAACTCACAGTCGTCACTTACGCTGAACGGAATACTTACCTCTTCTTGGCAGTCACCATCATCGTCGGCGAACTGACCAGGA
>JBCDIR010000356.1:0-4353 GCA_038748735.1 Bacteroidota bacterium
ATAGACTGGCGGCCCACTGACGCTGCGGTCAGGGTTTCAAACACGCTGTGGCGCGGTATAGGTTCTCAATGCGCTCAATAAACAGATTGCTCCGATGGAGCATTTTTTCTTCCTGCCCAGTAGTATAAACCCCTAGTCATTTTTAGCCATCAAGCACTAGGTCTTGATCGTTTGCACCGGATTAACCCGCGCGGCGCGGATCGTTTGCCAACTAATCGTCAGTAAGGCCAGTAGAAGTGCTCCGCCGCCCGCCAATGCAAACATCGACCAGTGCAATGAAGTCTTAATCGTGTACTGCATCAACCACTGACGTGCCAGCAGGTAAGCCGCCGGGATCGCAATGAGTACGGCCAGGCCAACCAATAACAGGAATTGCCCCGAGAGCAAGCGCCACACTTGAATTCTTTCCCCTTGCTAATTCGTTGATGTTTAGTTTAAAGAAACTTTAGAAAGAAAATTTTAAATGAGTAAAATAATATTTTACACAAGTAATAGTCACGATGAATGACTTTAGCAAGAAGCCCGTCCTGATGCTTCCAGTTCCCTACCTACGATGGTGATGATTAGACTTGGGTATTGCGTCCGGCAGCGAGGAGATACAGAATGGCCATCCGAACGGCTACGCCGTTTTCGACTTGATCTAGAATGATGCTGTGTTCGGAGTCCGCGACTTCGCTCGTGATTTCTACGCCGCGATTGATGGGGCCAGGGTGCATGATGACAATGGGATGATCGACTTCGTCGAGTAGCTGTTTGGTAACGCCGAAGTACTGAGCATATTCCCGCAAGGAAGGAAAGTACTTGATGTCCTGGCGCTCTAGTTGTATCCGTAAGATATTGGCCACGTCACACCACTGTAAGGTATCGCGGATGTCGTAGGAAACGTCTACGCCCAGCTCGTGGATGTACTTCGGAATGAGCGTCGGTGGACCGCAAACACGCACTTTCGCGCCCAGCTTCGTCAAGCAAAATACATTACTCAAGGCCACGCGGGAATGCAGAATATCACCGATGATGGCAATCTTTTTACCACGTAAGTCACCGAGCTGTTCCCGCATGGAAAACGCATCCAACAGTGCTTGGGTCGGATGTTCGTGGGTGCCATCCCCTGCGTTGATGATATTGGCATCAATGTGCTGCGCGAGGAAGTGGTGCGCACCGGGAGCCGGGTGCCGCATCACCACCATATCGACCTTCATCGACAGGATATTGTTGACGGTATCCAGTAGCGTCTCGCCTTTTTTAACGGAAGAGGAGGAAGCCGAAAAATTGACCACATCCGCCGAAAGGCGTTTCTCGGCCAACTCGAAGGAAATCCGCGTACGGGTAGAGTTTTCAAAAAACAGATTTGCCACCGTAATATCCCGCAGGCTGGGTACTTTCTTGATGGGGCGATTGATGACGTCTTTGAATTCTTCAGCCGTTTGGAAAATGAGTTGAATGTCGTCTACCGTTAGGTATTTGATTCCCAAAACGTGGCGCGTACTCAATTGCTGAAGCGTCGTCATACTTATTCGTTAGGTTTTTCCGGAAATAAAAGGATCTGGTCCGTACCGTGGCGGTCGGCGTACTGCACCTGAACGTAGGCTTTGTCTAGTGCGTCTACTCGCAACCCCACAAAATCGGGTTGGATGGGTAAGTGCCGATTAAACTTGCGGTCAATGAGCGTCAGTAGCGTGACCGAACGGGGTCGCCCCAGATCATTCAGGGCCGCCAGGGCCGCTTGGATGGTACGCCCGGTGTAGAGCACGTCATCAACGAGGACGACGTCCCGGTCCTCGACGGGAAAATCAATCTCCGTCGGGCTGGCTTTCAGCGGTTTTTCCCGCGTCCGAAAATCATCTCGGTAGAAGGTAATATCTAATTTGCCGTGGGCCAATTCCGTTATTCCCAGTTGTTGCAGCGAAGTTTCCAAACGGTCACTCAACCAGCCCCCCCGGTACTGCACCCCGATGAGGCAAGCATTGCCAAAATCATCATAGTGCTCAATGAGCTGATGACATAAGCGCAGGATGGTTAACCTGAAACGCTCGCTATTCATGATGACCCGACTGTCGTTCATACGGGCAAATGTAGGGAGATTTTTGATGCTGAAACAGAAAAACGGAATGTTTGCTAAATATCGGAGTAGGTTCGGTTTTTCTACGTTATTTTGCAGCAATGGCCAATTCTTTTCGTCATACCCTCAATCGTTTACCCAACGCCGTACGACCACTCGCTTTTGTGGCCGTCATCGTCCTCATTGGCTTACTTTTTCCGGCGGAGCAGCAATTCAAGTACCAGTACCAGAAGCAGCAACGCTGGCGCTATACCGATCTCGAAGCGCCTTTTGATTTTGCCATTCTAAAAACGGAGGAAGAACTACGGGCAGACCGCGAGGAAGTACTAGCCCAGACGACGCTCGTTTTTGCAATAGATGACAGTATCGCCGCACAACGGATCAGTGATTTTAAAGCACAATTCGACCTCCAACTCAGTAACGTCCGCGCCAGCAACACCTTCGTTGACGTCCTACGTCGACCGGAGCGTTACCAAACCTACGGGGCAGCATTACTGGGGCGTATCTATCAACGTGGTGTACTTTTGCTGTCCGCTAGCGAAGCCCAGTTGCCCAAGGAGCAAGTGATAACGGTGCTACGCGGCAACACCTTTCAGGAGCGCACCCTGGAAAACATGCTTACCCAGCAAACGGCCCGCGACCTAGTCTCCGATTCCCTGCCTTACAGTCAACTGCGCGAACCCGAATTTCTCCTCACGCTACTCCAAGATCAAATTCAGGCCAACCTTTTTTACAGCCCCGAGCGCACGGAGCAAGTCCGCCAAACCGCCCTCGACCAAATCGTTACCGCACGCGGACTGGTACAAAAAGGCGATCTGATTATTTCCCAAAACAGCATCGTCACCGATGAGCTGTACCAAGTGCTGCGGTCGTACGAACGTGCTTACGAGGAGCAGGTACTTTCTCAGCGCTCCCTGCCCAGTGTTTTTATTGGTTATCTGCTCTTAACGGCTTTGGTCGTCGTACTCTTTGCACTGTATTTACGGCGTTACGCCCCGCTGATTTACCACAAAACGACTAAGTTGTTTTTCCTGCTCATGTGGCTGTTGGTTTTCAGCTACTTGGTGTATTTTGTTGAAAACGCGGTGGGATTGAGTTCTTATTTACTACCGTTTTGTATCGTCCCGATTACCGTTAAGACTTTTTATAACGAAGAACTGGCCCTGTATACCCACCTAGTGGTCGTGTTGATTGCTGGGTGCTTGTCCTCTTTTGGTTTTGAATTTGCTTTTTTGCAAATCCTGGCGGGGATGGTAGTTGTACTCAGCCCGTTTGACACGCGCGACTGGTCCGGTTTTTTTCAGGCGCTAGCGTTCATCTTTCTTACGTACAGCATCGGCTATTTGGGTATTGCACTCATCCGCGAGGACAGCTTCTGGGCCATCGACTGGTCGGTATACGGTTGGTTGTTTATGAATGCGTTTTTGACCCTACTGGCCTACCCGCTCATTCCCCTGTTAGAGCGCATTTTTGGTTTCGTGTCCAATATCACTTTGATGGAGCTCTCGGATATGAACAGGCCGCTTTTGCGGGAATTGGCGCTGAAGGCCCCCGGCACCTTGCAGCACTCCCTCCAAGTCGGTCACCTGGGGGAAGCCGCCGCACGGCGCATCAAGGCAGATCCACTGCTCGTACGCGTCGCGGCCCTGTACCACGACATTGGTAAAGTTACCCAGGCCCGCTATTTTATTGAAAACCAAGACGGGCAAAATCCACACCAGCAACTCAGCCCTCTGGAGAGTGCTAAGCTCATCATCTCCCACGTAGAAGAAGGCGTCAAACTGGCCCAAAAACAAGGTCTGCCCCCCGTGCTAATCGACTTTATCCGCACCCATCACGGTACTACCACCACGGCCTACTTCTTACACCAGTACCAACAACAGCAGCCGGACGGCACTGCTAACTTAACTGACTTTCAGTACCCCGGCCCACGGCCACGAACTCGGGAGGAAGCCATCCTCATGCTCGCTGATTCGGTGGAAGCCGCCTGCAAGAGCCTCGACCATCCTACGGAGGAACAACTCTTCGGCCTGATTGACAAAGTCATCAACGGTAAGCGCGACAGTGGTCAACTGGACCACGCTACCCTGACGTTTAAAGAATTAGATATGGTCCGCAAAGAATTTAAACAGATGATGCGGAGTGTACACCATATTCGGGTGGCGTATCCAGATGAGGAATAAATATACGAGTTTGTTGACTTTCTAGTTGTAAATATTAACAATTGGGCGCATTCCAAAATGTCGTATTGCCCGAAGAAATCGGTTTGCTAAACTTCCAAAAGTTTGGTAAAC
>JBCDIR010000357.1:0-4343 GCA_038748735.1 Bacteroidota bacterium
GTTCAAGTTGAGGATTTTGTCGCTAACGTTGTATAATTCCACAAAATCGGTACCGCCAGAATAGGGGTTAAATAGAATTTCGCTCAACAATAATTCTCCTGGTTCCGGTGCTTGGGTCAAGCCTAACTGGAGCGTTTGCGCAACGGTAGAAACATTGCCCAAACAATCCGAAATACCCACAGCCAAATTTAAATCGTACACTACTCCTTCGATTAAATCACCCCCTAAAAACAAACGGATATTTTGATCATTATTTTCCAACAAAGCAGCTCCGATAGACACGCCAGGCGAGAGGCTGAATAAATCAACTAAATCGGGATTATCCGCTACTACATCGTCGAATTGCAGTACTATTTCAGTTGAGGTAGCAGCAAAGGCAGTGAGCAATAGCGGTGGGTCCGTTTCTAAGGCTGCACCGAACAATGAATTCTGGGTTCCCGGCGTACCGCCATTGCCCGATTCACTACCCCGCCAATTACCGGGACAAGCACCAGAAACACTAGGGTCAATCAGCTCCAGCGAGTAGCCACCAGCTGCTTTTACGGGGTCGACAAACCAGTCTATACTGTACGTTAGCTCACTAATGACCGTATTCTCGGCTAGCAAAATCAAATCGTCCCCGCCGTTAGTTAGCGCCGGAAAACTAGCCAAAGTCGCCACCGGACCAAAAGCGGACAAGTCATCCGCCGCGTCTCGATCACAGAGTGTAACGTAGCTGTTGGGTAGCAATAAGTAATCGTCAATTATGCGAGGGGTTGCCCCCGTACTCAGTCCGTAACCCAGCAGGTTAATGACCTTGTCACTAGCGTTGTATATCTCTACGTATTCAAAGTCTGGCAGGCCCAGAGACGGTGTTGGATCGGCAAAAATTTCGGTAAAAATCAAATCACCGGGTGCCGCTAATTCTGGTAATAAAAATTCAAAATTCAATACTTGTAATCCACTTGCGTTTTCGGCCAAATCAACCAAGCTACTTATTTGTAATTCGTAGTTGGTTAAGTTCACAAATGAGTTACTAAAACTCAGCACCAAACGCGTTGGATCGCCGTTTTCAAAATTGACGCTCTGCGCGGTACCGATACCGTTATTTACCGTATAGTTGGCCGCGATCAAAACGGCGCTGCTGAGTGGTTCATTTACCTGTACCGTTAACTCGTTTGGCCCGGTAGCCGTCACCGACTCCGCCACGGGAGCCGCTTCGTCGACCACCACGGGAGCGACAAAGATATTGTCGAAGAAAAAGGACGTATCACGAGTGGAAGTATAGTCGCAACTCAGCCCAAAATACAAGCCTTCCGGGTAAGTATTATCTATTGTAGTACCTCCTTGCGGATCGTAGTCCGTACCTCCACTGTAATCCATTTGCAGGGACCATTCCCCGGCGGTGGTACGGCGCACTTCTACGCCTAGCAAGACGGGATTGTCACCGACCGCTCCTTCGTCTCCTTCGAGCAACAACTCGCTACTGTTTCCATCCTGGCGATAGAGCTGAACCCGGTCTACGGTACCCGACACGCCACCAATTTTCAGGTAGTAGCCTTCCAGCGGACTATCGGGTACAGGTGGCTGATTTACAACCAAATAAACCGTGGCAAAGTTACTCGACGAAGGGGCGAACTCATTGCGCAATTGCAATCGCCAAGTCGTTTCGGCCGCCGTAGAAGTAGGCACCGTTGCGTAGAGGACGGTGGTTCCACCACTTGATCCGTCGTTGAACAACTGTAACTCTCCGGTCCGAATCCGAAACTTATCCGTCTCTCCCTGCCAGTGATCCGCGAGGGTGGCGGCGGAGAAATCGTCCGTAAATTGCGCCAGGAGCGGAAAAGCCAGCGATTGGAGAAGTAATAAAAAATAGCAAGGTTTCATTATTCAAAAGTAGCGCTTTAGGAACAGAGGGCTTAACTTTGGGTGGAAAATCTTTAATAAGATTGGTAGCAAGGACCGTCCTTGGTATCCACAAAAAAGACGAAGAAATGAAAGTAGCCGTTGTCGGTGTAACCGGATTAGTAGGCACGGTGATGTGCCGCGTACTGGAGGAGCGCAACTTCCCCGTCAGTGAATTTTTGCCCGTAGCGTCGGCCCGTTCCGTTGGTAAAACGGTGACTTTCCGGAATACGGAACACATCGTCATGGGGATGGAAACCGCTATTGCAGCCCAGCCCGACGTAGCCATTTTTTCCGCTGGAGGGAGCACCTCTAAGGAGTGGGCACCCCGTTTTGCCGAGGTCGGTACTACCGTCATCGACAATTCCTCGGCTTGGCGCATGGACCCCGATAAGAAGTTGGTCGTACCGGAAGTCAACGCCCACGTTTTGACGGCGGAAGACAAGATCATCGCCAACCCCAATTGTTCGACTATTCAGATGGTGGTTGCCCTCGAGGGGATTCAGCGTCAGTACGGCATCAAACGCTTGGTGATTTCCACCTATCAGTCGTTCACAGGTACGGGCGTACAAGCCGTGGACCAGTACGAGGCCGAGCGCGACGGTAAGGAACTCGACGCCGAGGCGATGGCCTACCCCTACCCTATCTTTGAAAATTGCCTCCCCCACTGCGACATCTTCTTGGATAACGACTATACTAAAGAGGAGATGAAACTCGTCCATGAGACGCGCAAAATCCTCGGCGACGACAGCATTGGTATCACCGCTACGGCGGTGCGAGTTCCCGTTCACGGCGGTCATTCGGAAAGCATCAATATTGAGACCCGCCAGCCATTTGAGATCGCCGCCGTTAAGCAGTTGCTTGCGGATACTCCGGGTCTCTTACTCGAAGATGACCCCGCTAGCAACAAATATCCCATGCCCCGCTACGCCAAGAATCGTGACGAGGTCTTCGTGGGCCGTGTGCGCCGCGATGAATCGGTTGAGAACGGACTCAATATGTGGGTCGTAGCGGATAATCTGCGCAAGGGTGCGGCTACGAATGCGGTGCAGATTGCGGAGTATTTGATGGAGAAGGCGTTGTTGCCCGTTGGTGTGGCGGTATAAGACGCGGATGAGTTTACTGCTTGCTTTGCGCAATGACAAATAATAATACAATAGTCCCGCTGAGAACTTAATTTCAGCGGGACTAATTTTATGGAGTGTATCTCCAAACAAATTCAGCGAAGCAAACTATTAGACTTGTTCAACCGGAGCCTATACAGGCGATCCCAGTAAGGGCGCACGCACCATTTATGCTAGGCATTTACTGACTGTTTGCTCTGCTGGAGTATGAGAATAGCTGGTTCTCAAACACTTTATAACAAGTTTACTAATTGATTAAATCCGTCTATGTTTATAGAAATTTCACAACAGTTAGACATCTTTGATTACGTCACTTTAGGTGCCTTACTAATTGGAAACATAGCCTTATGGAAAGTCCACACTAAGGCGTGGTACTGGTACGTCGGAACTATTTTATGCCTCGGTTTTTTGTTACCCCTTTGGTCATCAGGACGTGAGGTTCAGCGTAGCGTAGCGCTCAATGGCCCTGCGCTGGATGCTTTCGAATTGTTGTACGTTTATCTTGTTTTTCCAATCTATTGGGGAATTCTTCTTGCCCAGCTACTGTACTTTATCATCAAGCCACAAATCACCAAGCCAAACTTCACTGATGAAGAAGTACTAGACGACTCAATAAATTTTTAATCAAAAATTTTTTACCCCATTTTAGAACAATCATTCCAATACAGGTGTATCTCATATCAGAACAATCATTCTAAAACTAAAAATTGCTTTACATTATGAGTAATCTAAACGGAAAAGTAGCCGTAGTAACGGGCGGTAACAGTGGCATCGGCTACGCCACGGCGGAAGAGTTGAAAGAAAAGGGCGCTACGGTGATAATCACCGGGCGTTCGCAAGAGCGGGTAGATGCCGCAGCACGCGAATTAGGCGTACGCGGATTAGTAGCCGACGTCAGCGACCTCAGCGCCATCGACCAACTGGTACAAAATATCCAAGCGGATTATGAGCAGGTAGACATCCTCTTCGTCAATGCGGGCATCTTTCAGCCTGCTCCCGTAGGGCAGATTACCGAAGAAATGTTTGACCACCAAATGGGCATTAACTTTAAAGGAGCCGTTTTCACCATCGAAAAATTCTTGCCGATTCTCCGCGACGGAGGCTCAATCATTAATTTGTCGTCCGTGAACGCGTACACGGGTATGCCCAATACGGCGGTCTACGCGGCGAGTAAAGCGGCACTGAACTCCTATACTCGCACCGCCGCGACGGAACTGGCTCCCCGCAAAATTCGCGTCAATGCCGTTAACCCTGGTCCAGTCCAGACTCCGATTTTTGGCAAAACGGGCATGCCAGAGGAGCAACTCAGTGGTTTTGCCGCCGCGATGCAGGAAC
>JBCDIR010000358.1:0-4343 GCA_038748735.1 Bacteroidota bacterium
GCTCAAACTGACGATGACCAACTGGGCCTTGCCCACCTTTTTGACCCCCATGATGTTGAGTAACAAAATCAACGCTAAACTACCCAGGGCCACTAATTCGACCTGCAAATCAGCAGCAAAAACTGCCAGGTAAGCGCCGAAGCCGACTAAGGCAAAAGAGCTTTTGAGCAACAAGGACAACCACAAGCCAATACCCGAAATGGTCCCCATCATCGGCCCGAACGCCCGCTCAATGTAGACGTAAGTCCCTCCCGAAGTAGGCATAGCCGTGGCTAATTCTGCTTTGGACAAAGCCGCTGGCAATACGCAAATGCCCGCTAGTAAATACGCCAACCAAATGGATGGCCCAGTCTTAGCCGCAGCAATACCAGGAAGGACAAAAATGCCACTTCCCAGCATCCCACCGATACCGATGGCCACGACGTAAGTGAGCGATAAACGACGTTCGAGTTTCTTCATAAAAATAAAGGTATGACTACGCTACAAACAACTGTTATAGCAGCACATTGCCAATAGCAACATAATAAGCGGTCTTAGGTTGTGCTACTATTCAGCCGGAAACGCTCGCTCTTCCATCACGCGGGACACAATAATCAGTACCGTTGCTATGACGGCCCCGAGGTATTCGTTGTCGCCAGCCGCCACGTGCGCGCCGATGGCGAGGACTGCATCGTAGAAAAACCCGGCGTAGGCCCATTCTTTAAGGACTTGTGACTTGCGGGTGACGATCGCCACAACTCCCAGCAATTTCGCAATCGCTAAGGGATACACTATCCAGGCGGGAAAGCCGAGGCCCTCAAAGACGCCCGTCACCGTTTCGTGGTTGATGATGTAGTTTACGGCTCCGGCCCCCATGAGAAATAGGAAGAGGCCCGTAGCGATCCAGTAAATAATTTTATTCTTTTTCATTCAAGTATAGATTGGTTTGATAAAAAGGTAGTAGCGCCAAGATAACAGCCGGAACGTAGAATCGCAAACGATCGATTACGCCATCGGTCAATAATCCAGAAGCGCCACCGCTGTGTTTAGAATTGTTGGTTTGGTAAACGGCGTCCATCGCGTGGCCGAGTTCGTAGCCTTCGTCGATCAATTTGACCACTTTGGAGGGGAGCATAAAACCCGCCGTGCGCGCCTTGCCCACTGCCGTGGCGGACTGCACCACGACCCAAGCCATAACTTCCATACCGTGTGGTCCACGAATGTTTCCACCTTCGATACCGACCCAGTAATCCGCAGCGGGGTACTGTGCTTTGGCCGCTTGCACCCGGTTCCAGGCCCCCTGGTAGGTTTCGGTATCGCCGAGCGGTTGGTCGCTCACGCCGGAGGGGACACTCAACCCTTCTACCGTGAAGGTCTGGTCTCGAAAAAGTTCTTGGAAGCCTTGCAGTGCCGCCGCTTTTTTGACGGGATTTTGGGAGGCGACGATGAGGTGTGGCATGGGTGGTTGATTCTCGTTGGACGATCTAAACAGAAGTTATTTGCGGTCGTAGGTGCGATTGTTCCACCACAACTGTTCCGCATTGCGCCAAGCAACGGTTTGTCCGCTGGGCCGCAGTAACAGATCGTCGATTTTCTGAACACCTTCGGTCACGTCATGGTTGATGATGGATATGCGGACACGGCTATTCGGTGCTTTTTTGATCAAATCAAAGGACAGCAACGCCCAGCCTTCACCATCAAAAACGCGCGCTTCTTTGCGGGCGATAGCTTCGTGGCGGCCGAGCAGCTCGCCGGCGGCATCGTATTCCTCCCAGGTGATCGTAGCCCGCGCCGCCCGGTCTGCGTTCAAGTACATCCAGAACGAGAGGTTAAGCAACCCCGTATAGTCCGTATCCCAAATGCGGTCCACTAATACGTTATGCTGTGGCATTAAACCCCGAAATTCGCCCGTCCCCCGGTAGGCGGGTTGGTTTTGGTGATCGTCAAAATCTTCGTACAAAAAGCACGTTAGACTGTCGGTCAGGTAGATACTATCAGTGTTCACGTAGAGCGTAGCGAAGGCCGCTTCGACACTATCGACGCGGTCTTGGAGGCGTTGCGCAAAGCTAGCAAGTGGTAATTCGTACAGGTGCAACCAATCGTTTTCGTACAGCAAACGAGTACCGCCGCTGCGTAGGTGCAGGTAGCGGTCGCCGTATTCCGTTACGCGTGCGTTGTCCCAGAAGAGCAGTAGCGGTTGATCGTTCGGCAGGTCGTTCAGTAAGCGGGGTAAGCGGTACGGTTCGGTGACCAATTGGAGTTGGTTGAGCGTCTGTTGCAGAGACGTCCGCGTGAGCATAGCCGAAGTCAGTGGCAGCCCCGTTTGCATGGACAAGGTGTGCGGTTTCTGACTGATCCAGCCCTTAGCTTGCCACCAAAAGTTATCGGACCCAATATTGAAATACGGAATCGGTACGCAGGCTTGGTACTGGCGGTAATCGATGCCCTTATCGGGGAAAGTGGTTCCATCCGCCCAATTCTCAATCGGGTCCAGCCCCAGGTTTATATTTTGGTGGTAATGATAACTCTCGAAATATAAGATACCAATAGCTACTGCCAACGTTATTACTCGCCACACGAGCGTTCGCGTTCGCAACCATTGCCACAAGTAATAAAAAGCTGCGATGTTGACGGCGTAATAAAACACCCAAGCAAAGCGCCCAATGGAGCGGAATTGCTGAATGGGACCCAAATAGGGCAGCAAGTCTGCAAAGCGGGAAAAAATAAACGGAACCCCGCAGGAAAAGACGAGAATCGGAATACTACTCGTGTATAGGTAGTTGACAAAATCACGTTCCGTTTCCACCACCGCCATTCGAGGACGTAACCAACGCCCCGTCAGCAGCCAAACGATGGTGAACAAGAAAAAGCCAATGGCAATGAGTCCGACGTAGGTTTGGGCCTCGTAGTCCGTCCGAAACAAGAGATACACGCGATCAAAAAGCTGCCAGTGCGGTTGACTCAGGTCCGTAAAAACACCCGTAGGTCGCCCCCGAAACTCAAAAAAGCCCCAGGGTACTTTATTGCGGTCGGTTACCGGATCGGGTAAAATCATCCAACTCAGGTAGAACATTAGCGGCAATCCCAGCATAAGCAAGCCGTGTCCGAGATAAGCGAGCGTCGCGGCCCAATCGCGGCGCGCCAGCCAACGCACGGCCACCCAACCAAAAACCGCAAAACTAGCAATAGCAAAGAAGTAAAAATGCACGCCCGAATATAAGCCTACGACCAAACCAATGGCCAAACTCCACCCCCAGTGCCTACGTTCGTGCCAGCGCAGCAACAGATAGTACAAAATGGGTAACAATTCGGGATGCGCTAAACCGTAGTGCGCAATCAAGCGAGCTTGCTGCGGAGCCAGAAAAGTAAGTGGTATGGCCAGGAGAAAACCGTACCAGGACGGCAGCTTTAAGCGCACAAAGATCAGGTACAAAAAAAGCGCACAGAGCACTACGCCCAGCAACAAAAAGCCGTGAAGAATACCCAGTTTATACGGCTGTACATTCCACCCCAAGCGGGTCAATAGCCGTATCGTATTGCTCACCACTGGCTGACACGCCCCCGGCACGACGTGCTCGCCGTAAGGATAATTCATACCGAGGAAGTGCGAGTAGGTAGTGTCGTGTTCGGCGTGGTAAAAGATAGCGTGGTACGCCTTGTAGCCATCTCCCCAGGGTTCGATGAAGTGCGTATTACCGTGCGTAAACCAGTCCGGCAAGCGCCACCACAGCAGCAATAGCATTACTACCAATAGCCCCGGAATGAATAGACGCTGGTTTGACATGTCGAGATCAGCAGGTGATAAATTAGAACTGACGCAAACTTACGGATTATGGGGCAAAAATAATCCGGGCCTGGTGTAACGACACCAAGCCCGGTAGTTTTGTAGTAAATAACTTACTTCAGGGGATAAAAGGGGGGAATATTAACGGATGCGCTAACTATTTCTTATTAGCGCTAACAATGTCACTAGCTGCTACCGTGGAAACAACGGCATCCGTAGGTTGTGGGCAAGCACCTTCGGTCACTTCCATTTGGAAAACCTCAGCAACGTTGCCATAGAGGAAAACTTCGTCTTCGTAGTAAAAACTGAGGGATAAATCAGTAGATTCACCCGCCTTATTGTAAACGGCCCACTCAAAGTAGCTGTAAGCTTGCTCCGCAGTTTGTAGTGGTGAAACGGTAGAACCCGGCGCTTTGAAGTCACGCTTGAGCACTTCCCAATTCGTCCAAGTTTCTCCGTCTTCGGAGAAACGTATCTTGACGGTCAAGTCGCCCGTATCCCATTCGGCCAGATAGCCAAAATTACCATCGGCGAAAGTCGTAGGCAACTCTTGCATCGGGAAGTGATGCTTGGCTACACC
>JBCDIR010000359.1:0-4341 GCA_038748735.1 Bacteroidota bacterium
ATTAAAGGTATCCGCGCAAACGAGGCGGGCTTTACCTTTCGAGGCAATACGACGCACACCTTTAATTTACCCGCTGGTGTCAATCTGGAGATCAACGGTTTCTTCATGAGTCCCGTCAGCTTTGGCTTAGTACGGTCCAAACCACTGGGCGACCTCAATATCGGCTTGCAGAAAAACCTCAACAAATGGGGGAACTTACGACTCAATTTCGCCAATCTATTACAAGAACAGGCCAACTGGCGCTCGGAGGCCGATCAGCCCGACATTAATCTCCGCTACCGGGGAAAATTCGGCTTTGCCGAACGCCGCGTTCGCTTGACGTACACCTATAATTTTGGTAACAACAAAGTGAAAGCCGCCCGCAATCGTCAAACGGGTTCCGCTGACGAACAGGGACGGATTGAGAACTAGTGCTTAGCAAGATGCTAATACTTACCAGCCGTATTACCGGACCTGCTCCCAAGCCCAAGCCGACCGCATAATATCGTTGATATCGTGCTGGGGTTGCCAGCCGAGTTCGGCGGCGGCTTTATCGTAATTGGCGTAGATGGCCACAACATCCCCCGCGCGGCGCGGTCCAATTTTGTAGTTAAGTGATCTCCCTGACTCCTGCTCGAAAGCGTGAATCGCCTCCAGCACCGTCACGCCCGCACCGATGCCTAGATTGAACAGTTCGCAGTTCGTTTTTTGCCGACGGTCGATTAGCAGATCAAGCGCTAGCGTATGCGCCCGGGCGAGGTCCATTACGTGGATATAGTCACGGATGCAGCTACCGTCACGGGTAGCGTAGTCGTTACCGAAAACGGTCATCGACTCCCGTTTTCCTATGGCCGTTTCCGTAATGACCGGCACTAAGTTGAGCGCAGGATTGGACGGTGCCTCACCGATTAAGCTACTGGGATGCGCGCCCGCTGGGTTGAAATAACGCAGCATTACGGCTTTGAAGTCTGGCGCAATCTGGCAGTAATCAGCTAGGATGTCCTCCCCCATTTGCTTAGTGCGGGCGTAGGGGGATTCGGCGGGTTGGCGAGGGGTGGCTTCCGTTACCGGTAGGTCGGTGGTGTTGCCGTAGACGGAACAGGAGGAAGAAAAAATGAGCTTATCACAATCCGTTGCTTGCATACCCGCGATGACGTTCAGCAAGCTATTGATATTATTGTGAAAATAACGTAATGGCTGCTCAACGGATTCCCCGACGGCTTTGAGCGCAGCAAAATGAATGACGCCCGTAAATCGTTCTGCTTTGAACAACTCCATGGTCGGCGCACGCTCGGCGAGGTCAATTTGGTGATTAACGATGCGTTGCCCCGTTATCTTTTCGATACCCGCCAGCGCACCTTCCGTAGCATTGCTGAGATTATCCACGGAGACGACTTCGTAGCCATTACCCAGTAAATCAACAATGGTGTGACTGCCGATGTAGCCACAACCGCCGGTTACCAAAATTTTCCCTTTTGACATGGAGCAGAATTAGTGCGTAAAAAAGCTATCCCAAACCGACGCCAGGGCGAAAGTTTGGGATGACCGTAGTAAACATAATAGTGTTTCTACTCAGGAGGTCCCTACGCAGGGAATCCCGTAAGAAGATAGCACTTTACGATTATAGTACTTAGATTTTGCTCATCGCAAGATCCAGTAAAAATTTATTCTTCACTATTCTCCGCCTTCTCCGCTTCCTCTGCTTCTTTGGCACTCTGAATCTTGTTCAGTACCAAGGCTGCTTTCATGAGGAAGTCGTCGTGGTGCTCCGTGTATTCATTGAATACCATCATCAAGCGAGCCGCATCGTAGGCCGCAGATTTTGGCATTAACTGCCGGGCTGCGATGGGGTGTAACCAATACTCCAGATTGTTACTGCGCAAGTAAGAGCGGTCCATCTCGAAACCCGTGACTACCGCTAGCTTGTTAAGGCTAAAGAGATAGTCCGTTTCTCGGTTGAGGTCCTTCTGGATGTCGATAATGCGGTGACGGCCAAAGTTTACGCCCGAGCGCTCACACAAGAAGATGTCCCGACGACCGTCAAAAACGACGATGTCCTCGAAGCGGTACTTCTTGAAGTTTTTGAGCAAGAAGTTCTTGATGGGCATTTTGCTGAAACGCAATTTCTTGAATTGGAAGGCCAGATCATGCTCTTCCAGGCGGAAGTCTTCCTCAAAGCGGCGACGCCGACGCGTGCGCATGTTGATGACTTCCTTGCCACGGCCAATGGTGTGCCCCAGTTCGTTGGTTTCTGCGAAGACGCTGACCACGTCGACGTCCGCACTGTTGACCCAGCTTTCGATGAAGATACGGTTACTGCCGTATTCAAAGACTAGCAGGGCGATTTCACTAATGGCGTAGAAGTTGGGGTACCCTCCATAAATGTTGCCATACTTTAATTCCAAAAATGCAATGTTCCTGTTCACGGTTTGAGGTTGTGTTTCTGTAACAACGCAAAAAATTAAACTTTAGAAAACACCCGAATAATCGGGAAGTAACTTTTGCGCTATTCGATGTTCTGATGTAATATGTTTTCTCTCGTTCGGGTATTAACAGGCTAACAAGTTTGCAAGGTAGCTAGAAAATCCAATACGAACCAGTTTAATTTTGGCGATTTGGATAAAAAGCCTAATTATCAAACAGATGGCCCCTAAAAACGGATGCTGTTTCACCATAAAAATTGTCCTTTTTCGTAAATTTTTTCGCCGTCCGTCAGGATTTCCCCGTCCTTGGTCATGTCCGCAATCATGTCCCAGTGAACCGTTGACTGGTTCTTACCGCCCGTTTGTAAATAGGATTGACCGATGGCCATGTGGATGGTCCCACCGATTTTTTCGTCGAATAAGATATTCTTGGTGAACCGTTGTATCCGGTAATTGGTACCAATAGCGGCCTCCCCGAAACGGCGGGTACCGGGAATCTCGAAGACGCGATCTAGTACATTCTGGCCTTGCTCCGCGCTCCATTTTTCTACGTAGCCGTCTTTGACTTCTAGCGTTACGCCACGCACCTCCTCACCTTGGTAGATGGCCGGATAATCGAAGTGAACGATGCCATTAACCGAATTTTCGACGGGCGAAGTATACACCTCACCACTCGGCATATTAGTCTGACCGTCAGAATTGATCCAGGTACGTCCCTGGACGGAATAGCTGATATCAAAAGCCGAAGAACGGTAGCGAATAGTTTCCACTTGATTAAGATGATCGACAATGCGTTGTTGGTCAGCACGGCGCTGGAGCCAACTCCCCATGGGGTCCTCATCGTATAAGCAACACGCCTCGAAGACAAACTGCTGGTATTCTTCGAGTGACATGCCCGCTTCTTGGGCGGAAGCTTGGGTGGGGAATTGGCACAGATTGCGCTTCAAACGACGGTCCGCCGTACGGGCGAAGTAGGTCTTGCTCAGGTCCGCGTAGGCCGCAGCCCGCACCTTACGCCGTGCCGGGTCGACGCTCTGACCTTCGCGTAGGTTGAAAGGGGCACGAATGAAAAGGTACGCATCAAACTCCTCCATGGCCGCCCGGTAGAGCGGTGAGACGTATTCTAGCTGCTCATCGCTGCCGTGCATAAACAGTAGGCGTTCCCGCTCGCGGAATGCTAGATCGTATTCGACGTGCGCCCCGGCTTGGGTCGCCACGCGGTAAATTTCCCGTACCAGGTCGGTAGCCAGCGTGGTCGTGCGTACGTAAAGGCGCTCGCCTTTCTTGATCTCGACGCAGTAGTGTACGAGGAGTTCGGCGTAGCGTTGGAGGATGTTTTGCATGAAATTTATTTATTGATGGCTTTAAAAAGCTTAGGACCAATCTGCGCCTGGTTCAGACCGGTCATCACCTTACCGTACAGTATCTGTGCGTCCTTTGCTCGAATGAAGACAACGTATTTCAGGTTACGATCGTTCACGATTTTGGTGTAAACCACATTTACTTGGTTGATGATAGCCTCGTCAATTTGTGCTGGGGTGACAAATTCAAAAGCGTGATCGTACACGCCCTTCATGCCTTCTTCCGTGCTAATACCTGATTTCAATTCTTCCTGTATCAAATAGAGCGTTTGAGCTTGGATACTACCACGATTTTCGTCTGAAAGTTCCGCTAGTAAATCCTTAAAATCCAATTCTTTTTTGGTGTCTAAACTTTGGGCAAACCGGACGAGATTATTAACCAGTTGTACTCCGTAAATCAGTTCCGCCGGATTAACTTCGTCCAGCTGAATACTGCACAGCGTGCGGTAAGGTTTGTAACCATCATCCGTCGCCTTGATGTCCTTGGACAGAATAAACTTAGATACTTCGTAGTCCATATTTACCATTCCGGTAGTGCTCGATTCACGGGTGTAACTGTAGGTGTACAGGTCGACGAA
>JBCDIR010000360.1:0-4335 GCA_038748735.1 Bacteroidota bacterium
TACTGGGAAGAAGAGTAAGATTGCCCTGTCTATGCCGCGAATACGCAAAACTGATCAGCCTCCTGGTACCATTATGTACACGGGAACCCAGACGGATATGCCCGTGCAGGTCACGTACACGGCTTACAATTCAGCGCAACAAACCGAAGAACGCTACGCCTCAGTACAGCAGGTGGTTCTCCACCGGGCGGAAACGGAATTGGTGCAGTGGTACGATATTCGCGGCCTACACGATACGGACCTGATTCAAGCAGTCGCACAGCGTTTTACGGTACACCCACTGGTAACCGAAAGCGCGGTGGACGTGAACAAACGACCGGAGTACGCCGACTTCGAGGAGGGTAATTTTTGGGTACTCAAAGCCATTGAATTGGACGAAGCAGGACACATTCGCTTACAGCATATCGCTTTGTACGAAGGGAGCGGTTTCTTACTGTCTTTCCAAGAACACGAAGACGACGTATTCGCGGCTTTGCGCAAACGCATTGCCTCCGCCGCCGGGCGCATCCGGGGACGGCAAGCGGATTACTTGTGTTACGCGATTATTGACCTAGTTGTAGACCGTTATTTCTTGGTCATTGATCAACTACAGGAACGAGTAGAAGCAGTAGAAGACGCACTGGAAACCCAAGCCGAAACGGTGGACCGTCTCCAGTTGTTCACGCTGAAAAAGCAGTTTGTGAAAATGCGCCGCGCCGTAGCACCGCTGCGGGACGCCCTCAGCATTTTTGTCCGGAGTGACGACGAACGCATCGACGAGCGGACCCGCACTTACGTCCGCGACGTCTATGATCACAGCCTCCAAATTTTGGAAGCTATCGACAGCCAACGGGAAATCCTCAACAGTTTACAGGACGTCTATTTGTCGGAAATCAGTATGAAGATGAACCGCATCATGCAAGTGCTGACGATCGTAACGGCTATCTTTGTCCCCATCAGTTTTTTGGCGGGTTTGTACGGTATGAACTTCGAGTATATGCCCGAACTACAACTGCGCTACGGCTATCCGATGCTGCTGGCCGTTATGCTGCTAATTGTGACGGGGATGTTGTGGTATTTTAAACAAAAAAAGTGGTTTTAAATGGAGATTTTAACGAGTAGCGTAGGGCTATCCTTAGCCATTATCTTGCTTACTTTTGTATTGGCGTTTCTATTCAATCGTTTCTTTTTTCGCTTGGTAGAACGCTCTTCCCTAATTCTGAAAAACGATCCAGCCGATTATAAATTCTTACGCCATTTATTGGTGGGAATGATTTACCTTATCTGCTTTGGCTTTGCCATCTTCGTCATCCCGGAGCTGCGGACTTTCGCTAGTTCTTTGCTGGCGGGAGCAGGTATTTTGGCGGTGGCCGTGGGTTTTGCTTCGCAACATGCGCTCAGCAATCTGATTAGTGGCCTCTTCATCATCATCTTCAAACCTTTCCGGATCAATGACCGCCTGAATTTGCGCACCTTCGCGGGTATTGTTGAGGACATTACGCTACGGCACACCATCATTCGGGACTTTGAAAATAAGCGCATCATCATCCCCAACGCCGTCATCAGCAACGAAATTCTGATCAATGCTGACTTTGCAGAGGAGCGCATTTGCCGCTGGGTTGACCTACAAATTTCCTACGAATCTAATTTGACGCTAGCCAAACAAATCATGGCCGAAGAAGTAGAAAAGCACCCGCTACACGTCGACCCCCGCAGCCCCGAAGAGGTCGAGGCAGGGGCCCCCATCGCCCGCGTCCGCGTGATGGCACTGACGGAGTCGGGCGTAAGCCTACGCGCGTGGTCCTGGGCGCAAAGCGCCGCCGATGCCTTCGTTCTGGGCTGTGATCTACTCGAAAGTATCAAGCTCCGCTTCGATGCCGAGGGCGTAGAAATTCCTTACCCGCACCGCACCGTCACCTGGAAGGAAAAAGGCAGTGACCACCGTACCGAGCAACCCGCGCAAAACACGAGTTCCCAGCCCTTGTAAGGTAAAAACGGTCAACTGTTTTTATGAGAGTACAAGAGTACATCACCACCTCACCACTTCACCACCTGACCACTTCACCACCTGAAGACTTACCACCTCACAAATCACCACCTGAATCGTGGGACTCGCTTCGCTGAAAGTAGAGGGTAGAGGGATGCCGTCTTGTTTTAAATCTGCAAAGTCTAATCGACCTCACGGCTCTAAGCAAGAACATGTAAGTTCAAGTGTCATTCACAACATCACCACTCCACCACCTGAAGATTGACCACCTAACCTGATCACTGCTTCACAAACTGTTGCGTAAGTAGTACCTCCTTCCCACTCACTTGTAACACGTACGTTCCGGCGGGTAAGTGACGCGTGGAAAAGTTGAGGTAGTGGACACCCGTGTTGAAAAACTCGGCTTCGTGCAGGGTACGAACGCGATTGCCCAAGAGGTCAAAGAGCGTGATGGTCAGCGGCTGTCCCCGTTGGAGGGAAAATCCGGTGACCGTAAAATCACCCACGGGGTTGGGGCGAATGGGATAGAATTCGTTGCCGTCGTTTGCCACTTCTTGCGTGGAAGTAGTATTATCGGTAAAGACAATATTCTCATCGCCCGGCTCGTAGACGACGTAGCCGATAGGGAGAAAGTACATCTCGTCCTCCGTACCTTCGCCCCAGGACGTGGTCTGCGGCGGACTGCTCGGATTATTGGGGTTGCTAGTTGTATTGTCGTAGGTAGCTTTGGCGTGGATGACGGTACCCGCCGGTGCAACCTGGTAGCGGTCAAAATTGTAGGTGCCTTGCCAGTTGAAGTCCCAATCGTTGATCTTGATGAGGTTGACAATTTCTCCGTCGGGTTTTTCCATCCATATTTCCCAGGCCTTACCCAGCAGGTGCATATGGGGCGCAATATTCACCAAACTGATGTCAATGGGTACCTCAAAAGTGCCGTGGAAGGTCTTGACCTGATTAGCGGGAATGATGAACCACTCGCCAATGACGGACTCTACCGGAACCATGATGTGCCCTCCTATTTCGCGTTCCAGTACCTCTTCCGTTTCGTCCATGAAGAAGATATTGATACTCGACTGGTCGGTTTCATCAACGGGCCAGGGGGCGTAGTGAACCTGAATGACGATGTCCGCTCCGGCTTGTAGCACCTGCCCCGTTCCGTCGGGAAAACGGATGGGTTTCTGGCCGGGGACGTAGCCCGGGAATTGCTTTTGGTTCAGAATTTCTAGCGAAGTGCCACCCGTGAAACTACCGAAACCGTCAAACCCGTATTCGGGAGTGGCCGCGTCGTTGGCGGCGGCTTGCCCACTGGCATCCTCAAAGACGAGCGCGTGGTGGACGATCTTGGAATTCCCCGGTCGAAACTCGACGGCTTTGATGATCTTGTCCTCCGGAAAGTCCGTAGGAAAAACGAAGTAGCGGTAGCTGTCTTCGCCCGTACCTTCGTGTAGCCAGGCTTCCTCCATCGTCAGTACTAAATCGGGTTGACCCAAAACGGAACCTTCTGGAAAATCGGGAAAAGCAGGTTCGTTAGCGACCACACCGCGCGGCATACCGTCGTCGACCCACTCGCTGATCTTCGCAATTTCTTCGTCCGTCAGGTAGCTTTCCCCCCGAAAAGTCGAATAAGTCGGATCGGGTTGCCAGGGAGGCATGATCTTGTTACTGGTCACGTATTGGATCATTCCGCCCCAGGCTTGGACCTGTTCGTAATTGGATAGCGCCATAGGGCCGATTTCACCAGCGCGGTGACAACTGGCACATTTGGCGTAGATGATCTCCGCAATATCGTCCGCGTAGGTGATATTCTGTGCGCGCAGACTTGTGAGTGAGCAAAGAAACAGCGTCGAAAGCAAGTAATACTTCTTCATCAGGCTAGGGATTAACGTTAAGGTAGCAACCGATGGCTTCGGTCTGCGGTGTACTAATGGGCTGTTGGGAAAGAATAGCGTTGAGCGCTTCCCGCAGGTCGCGCGAACTCACTATCCGCCGCCGTGACCCCACGGCAGCGTAGGAGTTGTCTATTCGTCCGCTATACAGTACGCGCTGCTGCTTTTCGTCGTAAACGACGACTTGTGGGGCAACGGTTGCTCCGTAAAAACGCGTTTTACGGTGATGATAATCAACCTGGTAAGGTAGGGAGAGTTGGTACGTTACCAGAAAATCTTCGGCCTCCGCGGCGTTAGTCCGCTTGCCGGGGAAGTAGCACTTGGCGTGAAAATTGTCCCGTTGGTAGTGGTCCAATACGTAGTTGATTTCCCCCGTAATGTTTTGACTAATGCGACAATCCGCTAGGAGGAAAAAATTAATAGAAATACTATCCGAGTAAGGCTGTGCATCAACGCGCCAACCGACGAAAAAAACCAGCAAGA
>JBCDIR010000361.1:0-4305 GCA_038748735.1 Bacteroidota bacterium
CTACAACTTTATCCTAATCCCACCAATGATTATGTTACGGTTGACTTCTTTGAGTTGCCTCAAAATAGTCAAGTAAAGGTGTTCAATGCGCAAGGCCAACTCCTCTTTGACAAGCATATTTTTACGGTGCTAGCTACTCGAAAGTTGATCTTTAGTACCCTGTCTTGGCCAAACGGTACTTACCAGCTGGTGTGGCAGCAAGATAACCGAATGACGACTAGGTCATTTCAGGTTATTCGATAGATCGAAAAGTAAATCAAGCGAAGCGATTACTAGCATTCGCACAGCAATCAATTTTAACGAATACAGGGTTGGTTTCAGGAGCAGCCCTATCGGCAGCAGTTTCATCACAACACCAACCAATAATTGGCCTTCAGCACAATACCCCGGTTCTTCGGTCCCCAGATTTCCGTGGCATAATTATCCGTATACACCAAGAAAATCCACGATAACGGGCGAAACTGCCACTGCAAGCGGCTGTTGATGTTGAAATTATCGGCCTGGGTATTGTATTGCACGAAAGTGGTCCAAAACAGGTTACGCGAGAAGTTGATCTCAAAGCGCGGTCCCACTAGCCATAGCTCGCTATCGCCGTAGGGTTCGGGTAAGTCCAGCGAATTGTACTGGGCCGAAATGGCAAAGTTACCCCAGGGCTGCGCCCGGTAATTGAGATTGCCTCCGATGAGGCGGCGTTGGCCATTGTAAAATTGCCCACCCTCAAAATTGAGTACGTAGCTGAAGCGCTCGCGGTCGTCCGAGAAAAAATTGATGCCGAAGTCCGTATAATTATAGCGGCCCGCGGGGAGCGGCTCACCGTCCGTGAACTCGAAAGGATACAGCAGCAAGGTAGACAAGTTGCCAACCCCGCCACGGATGTTGGCCGAATTGGGAAAAACGGGATTAAGTAAGAAAAAGGTCTCCCGGTCTTTGATGCTATGATCGGGGCGCAGGAAAAGGGCGTTGATGAACTCAAAGTTGAGGTTTTGAATCCAGTCGGCCTTGGGGAGTAGCGTAAAGCGCAGTGGAGACCAAAGAATTTTGTAGCCCTCGCGGATAGTGGTATCGCGTACAGCATCGTAATTGTCAATGCGGTTGACGAAACCTACGTCGGCGAAGTAGTTTTCGCCCACGGAAACGTAGTCAAAGACAAAGTTCATGTTCGCGCCCGTGTAGGCACCGCCCGCGTTCCAGTAGGCGTTTGCGTTGTTGATGTTCTTGCGCAAGCTCTGGTGGTAGCCGGCCCAGCCTTCCCAGGTGCCGTCGGCGCTTTGCAGGTTCAGTTCGAGGTCGGCATTGCGGGTGTAGTCCGTATTCGAAAGGCTACCATCCGTAAACGCTTGGCGGTTGATGAACATACCGCTGATGGAAGAGCGTTGGAAGATACGCTGGTTAAAAGCCGCCGTCAGGTAGTTTTGGGCGGCTTGGTTTTCGTTGGCACGGGTCTGGACGTTCATCAGACCAATGCGGAGATTTTCCGTAGCGTTACCCGTCAAACGCGCACCGAAGAGGATGGGAACGGGTTGGCCATCCTCGTCCAGTCCGATCCGGCGACTGAAAAAAGGCCGCAGCGGCGGGATACCAAAGTTGGAGAACAGATCACTATTTTCAAGGAAGAAGTTACGCCGCTCGGGAAAGAAGATGCTAAAACGCGTCAAATTGGTCACTTGTACATCCACATCTACCTGGCTAAAGTCAGGGTTGACCGTCAGGTCCAAATTGAGCGAGGGACTGAGGGCGATTTTCGCGTCGGCCCCAGTTTGCAGGTTTTCCAGGTTGGTATTTTCTTCGAAGTCCTCCCCTACCGCACCGAGTGCGTACGGGATGAGTGCCACATTTCCGTTGGCCACGGGTGGCGCCACGTCCCAGCGCAGTTGCCCGGCGTAGCCCAGGTCGATACCCCAGAACTGGCGCGGTACGGGTGCCCACACGTGAAACTGGTTGTGCTGGGTATCGTTACGTAAGAAATTGAGTCCCCAGGTCGTGCTGCCCGCTTCGAAGCGAAGGGTTTTGAACGGAATGGCCATTTCCACGGCCCAGTGATCGGTATGGGTAGCGGCTTCGGCGTACCAGATGTTGTCCCAGTTGCCGTTGTAATTGCCGTCGCCACTGCCGCCACCCAACAGGGCTTCCGTCTGTACCCCGGCGGGGCTGACGCCAAACATGAAGCCGTTGGTCGCTTCGTTGACGGGGTCGAGCAGGATCGCTACTGCGTCGCCCTGCCAGTAGCCCACGTCGCGTTTGAGGGTGGAAATGATGTGTCCGGCATCTTCATCGAAGCATTTGATGGCTACGTAGAGGAACTGGTCATCGTAGGTGAGCCGAGCCTCGGTTGGTCGCTCCGCTTGGACGCCATCGCGGGGGTCTTTTTCCCAGAAGTTGGTCGCTACGTCGGTGGTTTGCCAAACGGCTTCGTCCAGGAGACCGTCGAGGACGATTTTAGCACCCTCGGGTAAGCGTTGGATGGACAGTTGGTGGGTTTCTTGGTTGGGCCGTTGGTCTTGGGCAATGGTACTTAGCGGTAACAAGAATACCAGCAAAAGCCAACTGAAGTAGCTAAAGTAGGGCATGATGTTGTGGTCGTTTTTTCAAGCGTTCTAGTCCTTACATCGCAATGTGATATAACGGGAACAAAGGTACAATTTGCTTGGTTCCATGGCCGTATCCTTCGCAGCTTTTTAATCACTGGTAATCTCCAGGTCTACCAAACTTTTGGAGGTTTAGTAAACCGATTTCTTCAGACAATGCGGCATTTTGAAATGCACCATGAGAACGTAGCATATGCGATTTTTTACAAAATCACACGTATTACTGTTGATCAAAATAAGTGCATAAGCAAGCGCTAATACAGACTGATTATTGGTGTAAAAGTGGTTATTAGCTGCTGAAATAGTGTTCACGATAGCAAATTCAGCGAGTAATAAAATTTATTACTTGCTGAAATACTATATTTTTGCAGCAATTCAGCAGGTAATAACCACAACATGCAATCAACGCCCTTTATCGGCCGCAAGGCAGAACAGCAAATTTTACGCGAAGCCCTGCAAAGTACCGAAGCGGAAATGGTAGCGGTAATTGGCCGCCGGAGAGTCGGTAAAACATTTCTGGTCAAGACCACTTATCGAGAAAATTTAGCCTTTGATATAACGGGTATTCAAAACGGGGAACTACGCATTCAGCTCGCTCGCTTCCGTGATCGCCTCATAGACTACACCCAGAGTGACCTGACCATTCCGGTACCTGAAGATTGGTTTGCCGCTTTTCAATTGTTGAAAGAATATTTGGAGATGCTCCCCGCTGGTCAGAAACGCGTCCTGTTTTTCGATGAACTACCGTGGTTGGCTACCCACCGCTCCAATTTCCTATCCGCATTTGGCTATTTCTGGAACAGTTGGGCTAGCGAACAAGCGTTGGTGGTTGTCATTTGTGGTTCTGCCGCCTCCTGGATGATTCGCCGAGTGGTCAACAATACTGGAGGCTTGTATAATCGTATTACGCGGCGCATCTTTTTACAACCTTTTACCTTGGCGGAAACGGCGACCTATTTCCAGTCTCGCAACGTATCGTTCAATACTTACCAAATTGCGCAGTTGTACATGGCAATGGGAGGAATTCCGCACTATTTAAAGGAAGTAAAAGCGGGCAAAAGCGCGGCACAAAATATTGATGCGATCTGCTTTGCGCAAAATGGCCTCTTGTGGGATGAGTTTCCGAGGCTGTACCCCTCACTTTTTAATAATGCCGACAAACATATTGCCGTAATTGAAGCATTAGCACAAAAGCAAAGCGGACTGACCCGCCAGGAAATCGTCAAGCGCTCTAAGCTGAGCGACGGTGGTGGTTTGACAACAGTATTAGAAGAGTTGTCCCATTCGGGCTTCATTACGCCTTACACCTCTTTTGGTCAGAAAAAACACAATAAAATTTACCGCTTAACGGATGAATATTCGCTTTTCTACTTGAAATTCATTGAAAATCACCAAGCGGAAGGAGCGACGATCTGGCAGCACCTCAGCCAGACGCAAATCTACAAAAGCTGGAGCGGCTATGCCTTTGAGAATCTCTGCCTCAAACACCTACCAGCCATCAAAAAAGCACTTGGCATCGCCGGTATCTACTCCACCGCCAGCAGTTTCTACAAAAAAGGAACGGACCAACGGCAGGGTACCCAAATTGACCTCGTGATTGACCGCAACGATCAAGTTATCAATCTATTCGAAATCAAATTTTATAACCGAGCAATCAGCCTTACGCAAAAAGACGCCGCGCAGCTACGGCAAAAAATGTGGCGCTTCCAAGATTTGACGC
>JBCDIR010000362.1:0-4304 GCA_038748735.1 Bacteroidota bacterium
CTGGTACGCCTCGTCCAATTGACGGGCGTGCCAGTCGTTTTCTTCTCCCCGGTTGAAGAGTGTCCGAATAAGTGGACGTTCGTGGTAGAACGAAATACCCAAATCTGCTTCGAGTGCTTGGTAAGTCGCTTGGGCAGCGGGGAGTAAATCGTCCACGCGCCAGGACTTGACGTAACGCCGTCCGGTGATGGGGTTGATGATGCCCGCCGCTACGCTAGTGGCCGCCGTCTGTGCTGGCGCGTCCAAGTAGGTCACCTGCACACCCGCCCGTTCGAGGAAGTGGCCCAGCAAGCAACCCGCAATTCCGTGTCCGACAATCAGGTAATGGATAAGGCTAAGATTGTGTTTCTTCGGTTAGCGCTAATCGCACTTTTTTGGGGAGACTTTTGACCACGAGTTCGTAACTGTGGTCTATGAGTTCGAGTATCAATTGTCCCGATAATTCTCCATCCAGGGTGACGGTATTCCAGTGGTGTTTGTTCATGTGCCAGCCCGCTACGATTTCTTCGTGCTGTTCACGGAGTTCTAGGGCGCGCTCGGGGTCGCACTTCAGATTCGTAGTCAGGGGCGTCCGATCTAAACCCACGAGGGCGTACATTTTACCTTTGACCTTGAAGACCAGCGTTTGCTCGCCGAAAGGAAAGGTTTCTTCCGTTCCGGGTTTGGCCATACAGTACGCGTAGAAGGTATCGAAGTCCATTGCGTTTCTTACTTTTGAAACTTAAAAGTACTAAATTAGATGCAAGCACTCTGGCGATGGCTCCGACAACCGTTTCCTTACGACGAATCCTGGCGATGTCATTTTCGGAATGGGTACATGGTTGGGCTGTTTGTGACGTTCTTTCTGTATTTTTTTCGTCCCTTCGGCTTGGCCAATGGACAGGAGGCTTTCGGAACGCTTTGGTTATTCCAGCAGTGTCTTTATTTCGGTATAACGACGACGTTCACTACCTGGGCTTTTGGGGGATTCACCCTCCTTTTTCCGAAATTTTTCAACGAAGAAGATTGGGTAATCGGACGCGAAATCATCCTCAATCTTGGCATCATCCTCTCTATTACAGCGGCCAACATCGCGCTGGGGCTTTATTTATACAACAACCCTTTTAATGTACTAGTCGTTCTCATTTCTTTTTGGAATACCGTTTTAATCGGTTTGTTTCCCATATTATTTGGAGTGTACAGGAAGCATCAAAAGTGGCAAAAGCGGTACGCAACTGCGGCCGCGTCTGCTAGTACGCAACTACAAAAAACGGCACCCGAAAACGGTACGCCGCTCGTACTTTCGGGGGAAAATCAACAAGAAGAGGTGACGTTCCTGGCCAATGAGCTCTTGTACGTGGCGGCGGCGGATAATTACGTCAAATTACACTTGTGGCAAGACGACCAACTCCGCACTCCGCTATTGCGCTCCAGTCTCAAAGCCACGGCCGAGCAACTGACCGACCACGCCCAATTTTTTCGCTGCCACCGTACCTATTTGGTCAATTTGCGTCAAGTCGTCAACATTACGGGCAATGCCCAGGGATACAAGCTCCACTTTGCACAAACGGAGCAATTGGTTCCCGTTTCCCGCAAACTCAACCAAGAAATCACCGAGCGTTTGCCGGATATATAGGTCCATTCTACCTTCCCATTCACCCCTGAGCCTTGTAATTGACCACTTTAGCTTCCCGTTCATCCCGCTAATTTTCCGTTGAAGTCATTTTTCTGCGCCGCTCGTTTTTTGCCCTTTCCTTTGTGAAAAAAGAAGAACAATGGAATTACTCGGCAAACTCAGTCTCATCATTCACATCATCGCGGGCATCATCACGCTGATTGCTGGTCCTATCGCAATTTTTGGTCAGAACCGCACGCGGCTTCACCAAGTGGCTGGCCGCGCTTTCTACTACGCTATGCTAGTAGTGGTAGTCACCTCCATCATCGGTTTTTTGAAGTATCCCACGGCTACTTTTTACCAATTTCTGCTGGGGATTGCCATTACGGTAGGCTACCACGTGGTACGGGGTGTCCGCGCAATTTTGATTTTGAAAAAACGCTTCCGTTGGGGGGCACTGGACCGTTACATGGCACACCTTATGCTCGTGACGGGTACCGCTATGCTAGCGGCGGGTGCGTGGCATTCGCTGCAAGGATCGAATATTGCCTTTCCTATTCTTTTTACCGTATTTGGTATCGGAGCGCTGAATGATGCCCGTATGAGTTTCAAGCTCAACAAGGTGGCGGATCAGTTAAATGCTCGCTGGTTGATGCGCCTCCATATTATGGCGATGTTCGCCGCATTCATCGCTTCTACTACCGCTTTTGCGGTCAACGTGGGTGCCGTAATGCCCTGGTATATTCAGTGGTTTGCCCCAACAATACTGTTGGTACCCGTACAAATCTACTACCTCAAAAAACGCGGTCTGACCAGCAAGCAATTGACGCTCCCCGCTATCGCTTAAATTGAATTATCCTTATCTTTGTGGTGATATTATGCAGAACTTGCATGAACGGATCGTCTGTTTTTTGATGAAAATCAAAAAACAGACGATGAGTAAATCGGCCCCATAGTTCAAGGGATAGAACAAGCGTTTCCTAAACGTTAGATCCAAGTTCGAGTCTTGGTGGGGCTGCCGAAGAAAGCCCCACTAGGATGAGAAGTCTATCCCGACTGGGGAGGTCGGGAAGTCTTGGTGGGGCTGCTATTCTACAACTTCACCACCTTAAATCGTTGCTCTACCTCTGCATTGAACAAGCGAATAACGTAGGTCCCCGCCGCCAATTCCCGTAAGGAAACCACCGCACCAGCCGTTGCGCCCACGTCTACGCCTTGCACTTGGCGTACCAATGTACCCAGCGCATTGTAAATTCCCATATTCAATGGACCGACATTGATGTTTCCGTTTACCGGCTGAATAATCACTTGCTCACGCGTAGGATTGGGGAACAATTTCAGCGTACCCGCCGCTAGCTCGGCCACGCTATTCGGCATACCGACTTCAACGGTGATTTCCTCTTCGTAGGTACAACCTTCGATGGCCCCATTGATCACCACGGAATAAGTACCCGAACTGAGGTTGTCGAAAAGTCCACTTGCGAAGAACGTGACACCGCCGTCAATACTGAACTGGAAGGGAGCAACCCCCGTACTGGGCAAGATCGTCAGCGTGCCGTCGTCCGTGTTTTCACCGGACGTACCCGTTGTGCTGATATTAGCATTGATGGCGCAGCCTGCGCCGTTGGGGCAGAACAATTCTTCTGCAAAGTTGCCGAAATTACCGTCGTTAACGGCCAGCTCTTCCCCCGCCGAATTGAGGATCCGAAAGTCGCCCTCCCCGTACTGGCAGCAGATGCCGTCACCAAAGGAATCGAAGAACTGGAAGTTGTAACAAGAGCCATAGTCGACGCAAATCTCTTCCGTTAAAACCTGATCCTCCTGCGAGGAAGTTAGGAAGCTAGTGGCAACCAACTCGTTGGTAAATACGTCAAATAACTTCCAGGAGTTTTCCTCCGGGTAATCATCCGTCAGGATAACCAAACTAATTAGATCGTAGTTGCTCTCCAAGCTGGTTGCGATGGTCGAGGAATTATTTTCTGTTACGGCATCGGTTTGCGCGTTAACGGTGAGTAAGTTCAGCGTAATTTCGTTGTCGGTTGCTTGCAGGTTATCGGTGACCGTAATGGCTACCTCCTCCTGCTCTTGGTACGGAATATCTACTTCACGGGAAAGCGTTTCTACTAGTAGCCCGTTGACGACGACTCCGATAAGAACCTCTTCTAGGGTCGTTTCTCCGTGGTTGGTGATCGTCGCCAGTAAGTTCACTTCTTGTCCACAACCGACGTTGTTGACCGCAGTCGTGATACTACTTTCCAGTTCGTGGAGATGGCGAACGACGGTTTGTAAAGTATCGTTGCGGTCGTACCCGTCCAATTCATCGACCACCACAACGGTAAGGTTATAATCACCGATTGCTGACAGGTTAACCGGCGTGGAAAACTGGTAGGTGTCTTCCGTCAAACGCTGTAGGGTGTCGGTGACGGTCATGGTTTCCACTAGTTCGTTTTCAATCCACAGTTCCACGGCAAAGTCTTGCCGATTGTTGAGTCCTGCGTTGGCAATTTCTACCGTCACTAATTCCTCCGTTCCGAGGTTAGCCGCGTCCGTTGGTTCCACTAATCGGACGACCCCCAGGTCATAATCGGCTTTGATGTCGGCCCAGAAAGACACCCACGGGCGAGCCTGTTTGATGATCAATTGATCTTCTGCCGTTACTTTGTACTCAATATCCATTCCGAAACCTTCCGCGCCAACCACGTCGTACAGA
>JBCDIR010000363.1:0-4297 GCA_038748735.1 Bacteroidota bacterium
CACGAAATATTATTCTTTTTCGCTTGGGACAACTGGTAAAAAGTTGTCCCATTTGCTTTCCTATCCAGGGAAGTACTCGTTTTTTAATCTTAGTTTATTTTTAACAATAAGTTAGATGGCTTTCCGCTAACTTTGCGTCAGAAGAAGTAGTGCATTTCGACCTTCCACCCCAAATTAATTGGAACATGTTACCTACTTATTTTTCCACGAAACATTCTCTTTTGAAGTTACAAAACGTTCTTTTCATCCTGGGTTTACTGCTGTTTGGCCCGCTGGCGGCGCAAGAGACGGTAAACTCTATCTTTAGCCAGATGCAGCAGCAAGTTCCGCTGGAGATGACGCTGCGGACGAACCTCGGACAGCTACTAGCTAGTACCGAAACGGAGCCGGCGTACCAGTCTGCTATTCTCAGCTTTACGCCTCAGCGCGCCGTACGTCAGGTATACGGGATTAAAATCAGGGCGCGCGGAAAATTCCGCCTCCAAGCCTGTGATTTTCCGCCGCTCAAACTCAATTTCTCGAAGAGCGAGCTAGAGCAGCGCGGCATGGTACCGACCTACGACAAGCTCAAATTGGTCACCCACTGCCTCAATGACGAAGATTTGGGCGAGGAGAAACTCCTCCGCGAGTACATCGCCTACCGCCTTATGGAAGAAATCGGGCCGTACAGTTTTCGGGTACAGTTGGTCAAAATCCGTTACGTAGACGAAACAGGTCAGTTGGATGGCTTCGAGCGTTACGGTTTCCTCATTGAAAATACGCGCGAGTTGATGAATCGCCTGAAAGGGGAAGAAATTGAGGAAGGGGCCTACAGTCCGGTCACCGCTTTTGACCAGGAGGCCACCCAGATGCACGCCATGTTTCAGTACTTGATTGGCAATTCGGATTACAGCGTACCCGTCTTGCGGAATATCAAACTTTTGCGCCGTTCCATTGACGGCCGATTAGTCCCCGTCGGCTACGATTTCGACTTTGCGGGCTTCGTCGATGCCCCCTACGCGCTGCCGGCTACGCACCTGGGGCAGTTGGCCATCCGGCAGCGTATCTACCTGGGCACCTATGCCGAAGATGCCGCTTTACAACGAACCATCGAGCATTTCCTGACCAAGCAAAAAGCACTCCTCAGCATCATCGACGATACGCGTGCCCTGTCGGCTACTTACCGTCGGGACCTTCGTGAATACATACTGACGTTTTACGAGCAAATGGAGCTGATTCGGGACAATGGTTACCAAAATATCTACCGTTATTTACGGCAAGAACACCCCACGGCCGTACCGGATGGTGGCGCGGCTGCCGACTATCAGGTTGAAACCACGCGTTGGTAAGGTCTATTACGGCGGTACAGTGTGGCTTCACATTAGGGGAACCAAAATGAAAAACGCTGTTGACGCGTCCTTTAATTCGCTGTACGGTTTTTATTTTAGTTGTTGCGATTGTACTCGTCTAGAATCGCAAGGATAATGTCATTGGGTAGATCGGTAATTTTCTCAATAGTTTTAATAGCCATCCCTTCTTGATAACATTTAAGGATAATTTCTTGGTTTCGTTTATCTAACTGACCTTTCGCTTGCGTAATGCCACATCATTTTTAACATCTACAAACTTCATTATTCTGTTTATGCTTTACGCAATAAGATATTGATTTTACGAGCTAGATGCCAATATTTTCCACAAAACAAAAAAGCACCACGCCTAGCGCAGTGCTCTCCAACAGTCGGTAATGTAATAATAAATTAGTCTTGCTTCGCCGCAAGTTGCGTAGTCGCTGCTCGTTCTCCCGACTGGCCGTCCGACGGGCGGCACTGTTTAGGCAGACAGCAGTTAGGGTCACAGTTTTTGCGTAAGGCCGGCAATTCTAACGCATCTGGAATACTGGCGCGATCCTTTTGAGAAACGCTTACTGCTTGGACGGGCTTTTCCGTCGTACTGGCCGTGCTCGTGGCTTTGCGCTGGCAAGCGGGGGAAGGCGTACAAGTAGGTTGGGTCGGCGCAGCTGCGGGTTCGTTGGCCACGGCCCGTACGGGGGTAGCGGCTTGTTGGGTAGTAGCCATGCTAGTGGCCGATTTTTTCTGACACTGGGTTTTACTCGCCGTACAACTGGCTTTAGCAGCCGTGGTTTGACCGAACGCGACCAAACTGCTACTGAGCACCGCAACGAGGAAAAGATAACGTAACATAAGATTATTCTTTTGGTATCCAGAACCGCTGGACGGCGGAAGATTCCTAATCTTGAACCTCGGCCACAAAGGTGGGGTAGGAGGGGTGGACATCCTGTTTTGGAGCTGTTAGGCACTTGTTAAAAAGGTGTTAATCGCCCATTACTGGCTATAATTTAGCCGTTATTTGTACAGAGATGCAACGTTCCACTACGACTTATTTGGTGGTGTTAGCTGCCGTAGCCATGGCGGCCCTGATCGCTTTCCAGGCGAAATGGCTGCGGCATTCCCAGTCCCTGATGGAAAAGCAGTTTGAAGCGCAGGTCAGCGAAGCCCTCACGCTGACGGTCGACCAGTTTGCGACGACCAGCCAGTGTCAAAAGTCGTTTTCTAATCAGTGTGTAGCGGTGACGGCCACTAATTGTGGCAAAATTCTCGATACGCTCATCAAAACGGAATTGTTTGCTAGTACCCTCAGCAAATGCTTGTCGGACCAAGACATTGATTTACCCTATGTGGCCAAGGTTCAGGCGGTTCCCGCGCGTTACAACAGTGAGGACACGGGCCTGCCGCCCTACTCTTGCTCGCTCGACCCCATGTCGAAGACGGGTAGCCACTTCGTTAATCTTGAATTTGCGGGCGCGCGTAAACACATTCTACAACAGATGGGGACGATGACGGGCGCCTCGCTCGGTATCCTGACGTTTATCTGTTTGCTGTTCTTTTACGCCTCCTACTTACTCCTGCGGCAACAACGAATGAGTGAACTCAACCGCGAGTTTTTCAACCACATGGCCCACGAATTTCGTACGCCACTGACCAATATCAAACTGGCCAGTCGGTTGCTGGAACGCAAAGCAGTTACGGCGGGAAATAGCCAGCGCCACCTGCAAATTATCCAGTATGAAGCCGGGCAACTGACGCAGCATGTGGAGCAAGTCCTCTACCTCGCGCGCCTGGAAAAAAACGACTATTTACTTCGCAAGGAATCCTTTGAACTTACGCAAACTATCCGGGAAGTAATCGCGTCCATGCAGTTGCAAGTAGCCCAGCACGCCGCCCAGATTTCCTTTACGCCCTCGCACGTTTCTACGCAGTTCGACGGCGACGAGCTGCACCTGAGCAACGCCCTCCGCAACCTCATTGACAACGCCCTCAAATATGCGTGTGACACTCCCGTCGTGGCCATCACCCTGCGGGAATTACCGCAGCAGATCGAACTCACCGTTAGCGACAATGGTCCCGGCCTGACGGACGCCCAGAAGCGCGGTATGTTTGAACCTTTTCGGCGTTTTAACCAAGAACAGGCTTGTGCCAGCAGTAAGGGTTTTGGCCTGGGCCTAGCCTACGTCAAGCGCATCGTCGACTTGCACGAAGGACAAATTCACGTCCACAGCCAACCCGGCCAAGGTACCCGGATTGAATTGATCTTACCGAAACCTTAAACGACCACCGACTTATGCCAAAGCACCACATTCTCATCGTGGAAGATGATCTAAACTTAGGATTTTTACTCATGGAGTACTTACAGCTAGAGGGGATGCGCGTTACTTGGCGTAAAGATGCGCTCAGCGGCCTCCAAGCTCTCCAGCAGCAGTGCTACGACCTAGCCGTTTTGGACGTGATGATGCCTGGTATGGATGGTTTCAATCTAGCCAAGCAAATCCGCGGGCGTTACCCCAGTATGCCCTTCCTGTTTCTCACCGCGCGCTTGCTCAAAGCGGATAAACTCAAAGGCTACCGCCTCGGCGCGGAAGACTACCTGACTAAACCCTTCGACGAAGAGGAACTCCTCTGCAAAATCAACGTCATCCTCCGCCGTCAAGCACTAGAACGAGCGGCACCGCCAGCACCCACCGCCCCCGAAGCTTTCGATATTGGCCAGTATCATTTCAACTACAGCCGCCAGGAAATCTCCCTCGGAGAACAAACCCGTCGCCTGACGGAAAAGGAAAGTGAGGTGCTCCTGCTGCTTTGCCGCAACCGCAATCGCATCCTCAAACGCGATCAGGCCGTTAAGGAAATCTACGGTAAGGAAGACTATTTCCTCGGGCGTAGCTTCGACGTATTCATCAGTCGTCTACGCAAAATTTTGCGGGAAGACCCGACTGTATCCATCGAAAATGTCTACAAGGTAG
>JBCDIR010000364.1:0-4297 GCA_038748735.1 Bacteroidota bacterium
GGAAAGGGATTTTCCAATCCACATTAGCGGTATACTTCGTGGTGTTGATCTCCGTATTATCAATACGATCTTGCTGAAAAATCGTACGCTCTAGGTTATTGTTAGCCGCTGACACGACGGAAACCAGTGAGGTTTCGTCTACATCACCCGAAAAGGCACCGTCCTCCCGGAAGCGGATGGTCCGTTCGTCCGGACGGTCGTTCTGCGTAATGGCGAAAGACCCGCCGTAGGACAGTTCGGACTTCCACAGTCCCAGGTCGTAGGTTCCGGCCAGCGTATTGTTCCAGGTCAGTTGGTTATTGAGCCGGAGGCGAACATCGTATTCCTTGCGGGAAGACTCGGGACGGTAACGGGTGCGGTAGCGGGTTTCGTCGCGGTCTACCCGCCCGAGGAAACTACTCAAACTGATCGCTCCCCGTTCCAACTCATAATCCAGCGTAAGACTACCGCCGTAGCGCAGCCGCGTCTCCAGGCGATCCGCTAGGTTGATGTCTTCGGCCTGGATGGCCGCGTTACCCTCGCTGTCCTCTCCGGTGGTGACGTAAGAGGCCGTCAACAGATCAGAACTACGGTTGGCCCGTTGGAAGTTTCCGGTCGCAATGATTCCCAGCTTGTTATTGAGAAAACGATTGCTGAGGCTAAAGCTCACGCGGGGTTGGCCAAATTCACTTTGTAGCTGATTGTAGCCGAGGCTGGCTTTTACGTCACCGCGCAGCCCGCGTTTCGCTTTCTTGATTAAAAAATTGACCGTTCCCCCGACGGCATCACCATCCTGGTCGGGGGTGATCGATTTGTAAACCTCAATACCGTCCAGCGCATCGGTGGATACCATACTGAGGTCAACGGAGCGGTCTTCGCCGTCGGTGGCGGGTATACGCTCTCCGTTAATGGTAATAGCATTGTAACGCGGAGATAGACCCCGGATGCTCACTTTGGTCGCTTCCCCGCCGTCCCGCTGTAAGGATACCCCCGGTACGCGCCCGACGGTTTCGGCGGCATTCTGGTCGGGAATCTCGTTGATTTTATCTTTAGAAATGACGTTGACGATTCCGTTGGCACTGATTTGCTTCTGAATCGCCGCCCGCTGCCCGTCCAACTGAGCCGATACAACTACGGCCTCCATTTGGACCGCATCCGGCAACATAGCCAAGAGCAGACGTTGCTTTCTTCCATCTTCGATGACTAAGGGCCTAGTTAAGTCCTGATAGCCCAAATATTGTACTTGTATCTCGTAGTTGCCCGCCTTCAGGCCCGTAATTCTAAAACTTCCATCTAAATCAGACACCCCATTTTGTGACGTATTGGGTACACTCCAAGTAGCGAAAGACAGTGGCTCTTGCGTTAACGAATCCACCAGCAATACACTCGCCGTAGTTTGCTGCCCGGTCAGTTGTTGACTAACGAGCAGACAACAAAGTCCGATCAGCCATTGGGTAATTATCCTATTCATATCTGTTTGTACTTGACCGTGTGGGCATAAGACGAAAAGAGTTGTGTTTTATAAGGAAAGACGCGGTGGCAGATTACCACCCTTACATTTTTACCAGAAAATTAAAATTTTTATGCAACCGATTGTCTAACACACATGCAATGCAAAAGTTCTCAACACACTATTTTATTTCAAAAAATGCGTCAAAACTAAAATAAATTTGGAACTATGAATTTTTTCCCATTACCTTTGTGCAACCGATTGAACAACTCATGGCCGAACAAAAAGCTACCATATACGACATCGCACGGGTACTTGACGTGACCCCTTCCACCGTGTCCAGAGCACTGCGCAATCATCCGCGCATCAGTGCTAGGACTAAGGCGGCGGTACAGGCCACGGCTGAACAGTTGAATTATCAGCAGAATCACATCGCCGCTGCGCTGCGTAGTGGGCATACGTTCACCCTCGGAGTGGTTGTACCGTATACAAATCGGAACTTCTTTTCTTCGGTCATCAACGGTATTGAGCAGTTGGCCTTCAATTCCGGTTACAGTGTCATCATCACCCAATCGAACGATAGCGCAGAACGGGAACAAAAAAACATCGAAGCCCTGCTGCGCGCGCAGGTAGATGGTATCATCATTTCGGTAGCCCGGGAAGCTGGGGACCCCGCCGTCTACCAACGGGTTGTCGCGCAGGGCGTGCCTTTGGTATTTTTTGACCGAGTAGTAGAGGTGGCCGGTGCCAGTACCGTTTTGATTGACGATTACCAAGGTGCTTACCAAGCCACCAAACACCTGATTGAGCAAGGTTGCCAACGCATTGCGCACCTGACGGGAGCCTCGCATCTCAATATTTACAAAAACCGACTCCGGGGTTACCGCGACGCCCTGGAAGATCACCAACTGCCTTACACAGCAGCACTCATTCACACCAGTAAGCAAAAAGTAGCTGATGGCAGCGAAGGGATGCGGCAACTACTGACCTTATCCCAACCGCCGGATGCCGTTTTCGCCGCTAGTGACTACGCAGCCATCGGTGCGATGCAGGTCTGTAAAGAACGTGGCTTATCCATACCACAAGACGTAGCTTTGGTCGGTTTTGCCAACGAACCCCTAACGGCTTATCTGGACCCCGGACTGAGTTCCGTAGATCAGATGAGCGAACAAATGGGACGCTTTGCGGCCAAAACGTTCCTCGAAGCCATCGAAAATACGACAGATTTCACCCCGCATACCACTGTACTGACGCCCGACCTGATTGTGAGAGCGTCTTCCCAACGTAAGCGTGCTACCTAAATAGTTCGAGAGAATAGTATTCGACAGTGCATTGTTAATCCCCTGTGCAATCGTTTGCACGACAACTGTAAAACCATATGCTAAGTGCCCTTAACCAACCAACCCCAACCCGACCGCTGACGGTCGTAGCCAATCGTCACAGTAGCGACGAAGTTTTACTGCTTATTATCTGCACCCGCAGTGACGAACAGGCGTACCGACTACTGATGGATCGCTATTTTGTACTGTTACGCCAGCAGGCACAGAAAACCTTGCAGTGCTGGCATACTGCCGAGGAAGTCGTCTGTGATGTCTTCCTGAAAATTTGGAAAAATCGACAAAAATTGCACATCAGTACCAGAGTAAAAAACTACCTCCATACTGCCGTGCGTAATCAGTCGATTGACCGCATGCGCAGACGGATAAAAGAAAGAGCCTACCGTTCTGAACTCAAAACAGAAATGGAAGCTTCCTTCCCTTCCGGTGAGGATTATTTGATTGGTCAAGAAGTAGCGGAACAAATTGCCGCTGCCGTTGAAAGTTTGCCGCCGCAGGGCCGTAATATTTTCCGACTCAGCCGAGAAGAGGGCAAAAAATACCGGGAAATTGCCGAAGAGTTGAATATCTCCGTCAAAACGGTGGAAACCCACATGCGGCGTTCGTTGATTCAACTTAGGGCAGCCCTATTAAATCGTTAGTGCTTTGTTGAGACCGAAATTGCAGGGAAGATTGAAGTTGGTTGACTGCCCCTGGCGGGTGGTACTCCCACGCTAAAGCGCTTAGTAGAGACAAACAACCACCCATAAACGGAAGATTGACGGCATATTAAGACACATAACCAACAACCAAAATTATGAACGGAGCATACGCTTCTCTAACCGATCAAGTAGCGGTAGTCACTGGGGGCGCGGGCGTGCTGGGACTGGCCATGAGTAAAGGTTTGGCGTCCGCGGGCGTGAAAGTGGCTTTACTCGGACGCACCCGTGAAAAACTGGACCAGGCCGCAGCCGAAATCACCGCTACGGGCGGCGAGGCCCTCGCCGTCACTGCGAACGTCTTAGTCGAAAACGAATTGCGGCAAGCGCACGAAACCATCCTCCGCACCTGGGGACGCCTCGACATCCTGATCAACTGCGCCGGTGGAAATAGGTCCGGTGCGACCATTATGCCGGAGCAGACGATTTTCGACCTCTCCGTTGCTGATTTTGACCAAGTCATGGCGCTCAATAGCAAAGGGTCCCTGCTCCCCACTATCGTGTTTGGAGAAACGATGAAAAAAACGGGACGCGGAAGCATTATCAACATCAGCTCTATGTCCGCACAGCAGCCACTAACGCGGGTGTTTGGCTATTCCGCCGCCAAGGCCAGCATCGACAATATGACGCGTTGGCTAGCCGTAGAAATGGCGCAAAAATTCGGAGCGGGCATCCGCGTCAACGCCATTGCGCCGGGCTTTTTTGTGGGCGAACAGAACCGAAAATTACTGCTGCAAGACGACGGCCAGCTCACCGCGCGCGGACAAACCATCGTAGATCATACACCGATGGCTCGTTTCGGCAAGCCCGAAGAGTTGTGTGGTGTCGTGAAC
>JBCDIR010000365.1:0-4279 GCA_038748735.1 Bacteroidota bacterium
AAGCCCCAGAAATACGGCCCGAAAACCCTTTCAAGTCATAGCCGATGGACAAGCGTAAAATGTGGGGGGCCTGGCTCGGCATGTTGACCTCTCGGCTAGAGTTCGTAAAAGTCGTTTCAAAAACGGGAGGCACCGGAATGATCAAGCGGGTCTCCGAGGTGAGAAAAAATACTTCCGTCTGAGAATGGAGGCGAGCGTAATTGGCGTTCAGGACAATGCCTGAAAACGGTGCGGGTAAGAACATCAAGTTGGTCTGCAATTCGAGTTCGTAACCGTATACACTAGACTCTGGCGAGTTAATAAAGGAGCGAAGTTCGTAGCCACGATTATCCGGATAGCCGAAGGCATCAGCCGTTTCTTGATCGAAGAGGTTCGTCGTCCAGGGGTAGAAAATATTGTCTACCTCTTTGTAGAAAACTCCCGCTGAGAAGAGTCCCCAGCCGCCTTTGTACGCAGAAAAAGAAAAATCGTAGTTGGTAGCTTTAGCGTAGGATAAATCCGGATTTCCGGTGGTGATAATTACTTGGTTATCGTTGATTTCCGTGCGGGGAGTGACGTAGATAAAGTCGGGCCGCGCCAGGGTTTGGGCAGAAGACCAACGGACATCCAACCAAGAGAAAGGTTCGTACTTGATGTGTAGATGAGGAAGGAGCTCGTTGTATACCTGTTGGGTGGTGGTTGGGTCGTAAGTGCCAATTTCACCGTACCAGCCATTCAGCGTAGAAACACCCGCACTGTACGTGTTATTAGAAGACTCGTAGCGTACCCCAGGAATAACGCTTAGTTTTTTACCCACGTTAAGTTTCAACATGGCGTAACCGGCAGTTACCTGCTCTTCGACTTCGTAGTTATCCACCAAGGCACTGCGGTCGTTATTAAGGTCGAAGCGCTGCGCATCATACCACGCCCGCACGAGTTCGGGGTCTAAGTCAGCACTCAGCCCGATGTTAGTACCAATCTCGTTCTCAAAGTTGGTGTCGTTTTCTTTAGCGGTAAAGCTGGGCAGACCGATGAGTTCGTTGTTGTTGGGCAAAAAGGTGATAGGTCCATCGTAGCGCGCTACGGCATCGTTGACAATTGCTCCACCGAGGTAGTAAAAATCTTCGGCTTCTTCTCTGACGTTGCGAATACGGTTGATGGTTTTGTACTTCCCACCGAACTGTACGTAGCCCCGCAGCCAGTCATTGACCCGCACGGGAAGTTTGATGTTGACCAGAGCTGTATTAGTCTGCTCGTTGGTGCTCGTTTCCCGCAAGGTGCTACTCCGTAGCAAGGTTCTGCTCACTTCTGGCTGAGCGGAGGAATAGAACGTGCTAGGCTGCCCATTCGCATCTAAACCCGAATCGAACACCTGACTGTTATTCACGAACTGCATAGAAAAATCGTAAGGCGTTTCACCCTGCGTTTCGGAAGTGGAGATGGTCCAATCTACCAGCAACGGACCCAGAATATGCTCCCCCGTTAACGAGAGCGAATACAAGTCCAGTTGATTGTCGATCCCCCGCCCCCAGTACTCTATCCCCGGCTCGGAGGGCAGGAAACGTTCTTCCATGATGAAGCGGTCCCGGTCCGTACGGCTGTACAGTCCGAAGAAGGTAAAGTCGTGTTTGTCCAAATCGTAATCCAGCGAAAGACTGGCGTTGTAGCGGCGGCGAATCTCCTGCCGATCTTCTAAGCGCAGTTGGTCACCAAAAATTTCCGTGATCCCCGTTTCGGCATTGGTGGGACCCCGTCGCCAGCGATTCCGCTGCACATCACCTCCTCGGTTGAAGCGCTCGACCCCCGCCTGAAAGACGAACCCCAGGCGCTTTTCTTTCAACAAGCGGTTACTGACTTGAAAGACGCCTTTGTAGTCCTGAAAATCGTCGTTTAATGTGTTAGCTCCGCCGAGGAGTTTAGCCGTCATTTTTAGCTGGTCGGCAGCCCGGCGCAGGCGGAGATTGACCGTTCCGCCCACAGCCTCCGCATCCATATAAGGTAAAGGAGATTTGTACACCTCGATTCCGTCGAGCAACTCCGGTGAAATCAGGGAGAGATCAACGGAGCGATCCGTACCCGAATTAGAAGGTAAGCTCACCCCGTTGAGCGTGATGGCCGCAAACTTGGGCTGCATGCCCCGAATTACGATCTTCTGGCCCTCGCCACCACTGCGGTCAATCCCGATACCCGGTAGGCGAGCGATGGCTTCGGCAGCGTTGACGTCCGGTAAGGCTTGAATACGGTCCGCCGAAACGATATTGACGATGGCATCGGAATTAATTTGCTGGCTGATGGCCTGTGCTTGCCCCTGGGCTTGGGCCGTGACAATAACTTCTACTCCTTGTACGGCCTCCGGTTCTAGCTCGACCGTTACCTTAGTTACTTCGCCTGCCTGCAATGCTACGGCGACTTCTTCACTACGATAACTGATGTAGGACACGACGAGCGTTTGGTTCCCTTCTGGTAAGCCCGTTAGCGTGAAGCGTCCGTCGACGTCGGTGACGGTTCCCAGTCCCGAGCCTTCTAAATAGACATTAGCACCGATGATGGGTAGCTGGTCTTCCGCTTCCTTAACGATGCCACTAACGGCCCCACTCTGAGCGGTCAATCCCACGCTGAAGAGGAACAACCCTAACCATATTCCGAATATTCTATTTGTGTGACCCCCCATGGTGGATATTTTATTTTCAAGTACAGGAGTGTTCGCCAAATAATTTAGCGAATTGCTTGACGCTAATGTAGCGTGCAACGAAGAAAGAAAAGTCTAAAGAAAGGGGTACAAAAGTCTAAACGCCTTATTTTATTGGCTTTCCAGCCGCTGACGTCATATAATCAGTGGGGGTTTGATCGTATTCTTTGAAAAAACACTTGCTGAAATAACGCGGATTTTGGAAGCCCACGGCGTAGGCGACCTCGGTAATTCGCAGATTACGCTGCGTCAGTAGCTGTGCCGCTCGCTTCAAACGGATGCGTTTGACAAAGTTTTTCGGTGTTTGGTTGGTCAGCGCTTTAATTTTGAGAAACAAGAGCGGTCGGCTGACGGCCATCGCGTGGGCGAAATATTCTACCGTAAAATTAGTGTTATCCATGTTGTCTTCGACCAACTTCAGGGCGCTTTGCAAAAATTCCTCGTCCGCGGAGGTCACCGTCACTTGCTTGGGGTCCAGGTTAACCACCCGCGCAAATTTCTCCCGTGCCTCGTGCCGAGCTTTGATAATATTGTGAACGCGCAGGGCCAACTCTTCGGGGTGAAACGGCTTGGTAACGTAATCATCCGCTCCCGTACGTAGCCCCTCAATTTTGAAAAGGGAAGCCGCCCGAGCCGTTAGTAAAACGATGGGAATGTGACTGGTCTCCAAGACCGTTTTTAGATGGTTACACAAGGTGATTCCGTCCATTTTTGGCATCATGACATCGCTGATGATGAGGTCGGGCGAGTGTTGCTTTGCTAGCGCTAGCCCCTCTACCCCGTTTGCTGCCGTTAGTAAACGGTACTTTCCCTCGAACAATTGCTGGATGTAGGTATTCACTTCCACGTTGTCTTCCACAATGAGCAGTAGGGGGGAGGCATCCGTCACTTCCGTCCGTTCCGCAGGGGCGACCGCTGCTGGTAGCCCCAATTGATCGGCCACGAGTGGCTCATAAGCACTGGGTTGTTCTTGGTTTACCAGGGTAGTGACGATCTCGTTTTCGTTAAAATGATCACGTCCTTTGGGAAGCTGGACCACGAATCGCGCACCGGACGGCGCATTACCATTTTCCGTCCCCGGCGGTGCCACGAAGATTTTTCCGTGGTGCAGCGCTACCATTTGTTTAGAAATCGCCAATCCGATGCCGGAGCTTTTGATCGCGGAGGAAGACAGGCTGGCCTTTTCGTAAAACCGTTTGAATATCTCCTCCCGCAACTCGGGGGCAACCCCTATGCCACTGTCCTGCACCGTAACCTTGATCACCGTATCGTATTCCTGAACGTCTACACTGATGGTTCCACCGTCGGGCGTAAACTTGAACGCATTCGACAGTAAGTTGAAAAACACTTTTTCCAATTTATCCTCGTCAAACCACGCCATAATGGCCGTCGCAGAACTGGTGAAGTTGTAGTTGATTTGCCGTAACTGGGCCGTTGCCTTGAAGGGCAAGTATAGCTCCCGTAAAAAATGGACAAAGTCACTTTGCACCACCTTCATTTCCTGATGGTCCGTCATCAGCTTCCGAAAATTCAGCACTTGATTAACTAAATTCAGCAGTCGCTGGGTGTTACGGTTGATGAGCGATAGCTGTTGTTGTGTTTTTCCGGTAT
>JBCDIR010000366.1:0-4277 GCA_038748735.1 Bacteroidota bacterium
CGCTAATCAGAGTATTATGAAGTTTTTCATTGAGGAAAACAAACGCTACGAAATAATTGACACGCTACAAGGAACCCAACTGCTGCTCGAATCCCTCCACTCGCGCCGCGCGCCCATCCAATCTAAAGGCCAAGAATGCTACGAACTGATTAAAGTCAAGATTTTCTTACCCAAACCCTTTACTAAACAAGGTGAAAACGTCTGGATTAGAACGGAAACAGCAGAGGAATAGCGCTCCCTTCCTTTGACAACTCCGAGATAAATCACGCCCATTGACTGTCTCAGCGGACAAATTCACAAATTTTACCGGGTCACTCCATTTACACTCCTTATCTTTCCAGGAAATTCAGCAACGACTGAGGAATACACTTCGTAACCATCACGTGACTTTAGCGCTTCCAACGAGCGGCAAGCGCGTTAGTGAGGGTACGTTTGCGCAACCTAACCAAGCAAACGACGAATAAATATTACTTGGTCAGTATTTATCATTAATCTTTCTACCCATGATGAACCGTAGTATACTATTTCTACTTCTTTTGAGCTATTCGCTAGCCATTTTTGCCCAGAGCCAAACGCAATGGACCGACCGCCAAGCGAGTGAACTCTACCCCACCGCCGAACGACTGCATACGTACACAGAAGACTTCCGCGCCGTGGAGTTGGACATCAATACGCTCGCTCCGGCGCTCTTGGCGGACCACAAGCAGATTCGCCAAGCAGACCTGCCTTTACCAGACGGTAGTACCATCTCCGTACAATTGGCCCCCAGCTCCGTAATGGCCCCCGGTTTAGCCGAACGCTATCCCGGCATCAAGACCTACCGTATTTTACCGCGTGGCAAGCAAGTACTAGGCGGTTGCGCCGACTGGACCCACCAGGGTTTTCACGCCGTCATCCGCACGGTGGAAGGGACTTACTACATTGATCCGGTGTACAAAAACAACACCAATATTTACGCTGTCTACGACGTAAGCAGTACCGACCACGCCGCCGAATGGAACAATTTTTCTTGTTCCGCTACGGGTAAAAAAGGTTTAGCACATACTGACATTTACGAGCAAAACCATGACCATCATCATCATTACTTTACTAAAGGTGGAAGCGTTATTCAACGCAAATACCGTCTAGCGATGGCCTGCACGGGAGAATATAGTGAATACCACGCCGGCAATGGCAATCCCACAACGGTCGCCATCTCCTTATCGGCGATCGTCACTACGGTGAATCGCGTCAACGAAGTATTCGGCCAGGATGTTGGCATACAGATGGAACTCATTGAAAACAACGACGAAATTATTTTCCTAGACCCCGATACCGACCCCTACGTCAATCAGACGGACGAAATGTTAAACGATAATCCGGGAGCTATCAATCCGATTATCGGTATTAACACTTACGATATTGGTCACGTTATTAGTACCGGGCCAGCTTCGGGTCAAGGCGTCGCTTCCCTAGCCGGCGTGTGTCAAGCCCAGGATAAAGCACGGGCGACCTCCACGCGTAATAATCCGGTGGGGGACCCCTTCATCATTGCCATTCTCTGCCACGAAATGGGGCACCAGTTCAGTGCGACCCACGTACAGAGTGGTTGCCAAAACGTAAGTGTGCAAACAGCCGTAGAACCCGGCGGCGGCACAACGATCATGGGCTACGCCGGTATCTGTCCTCCCGGTTACAATATTCAGAGCAATACGGAACCGTACTACAATAATGTCTCCATGGAGCAAATGCGTAACTACACGCGCAATGGGGACGGTGCGCTGTGTGGCGAAGCGATTAACGATGGTAACACGGCCCCCGAAGCAACCATCGACTACGTAGATGGTTTCTTCATCCCCATCAGCACGCCTTTCGAGCTAGAAGGCAGCGGCATGGACATGGAAGATGACGACCTAACGTACAACTGGGAACAGAGTGATACGGAACCTAGTATTCCTTACGATGATGACAACGGCGAATTTGGTCCTACCCTGGGCAATCCCGTGGGTGATTCCCCACTTTTCCGTTCCTACGAGCCTTCCACGAGTACAAATCGGGTGCTACCACGTATTCAAACTATCATCAGCAATGCAATGGACAATGCGGAAGTGTTACCTACTTACAGTCGTAACCTAACTTTCCGTTTTACCGTACGGGACAATCATCCCACCAGCGGTGCCTTTGATTATCAAGAAGTTGCCTTTCGGTCTACCGAAACAGCCGGACCGTTCCTCGTTACTGCTCCCAATACCAGTGACGTAGAATGGGCGGTGGGTGCCTACGAAGAAGTCACCTGGGACGTCGCCAATACCGACAACGACATCGTCGACTGTCGCAGTGTGGATATCCGTTTATCTACAGATGGTGGCTTTACTTACCCCATCACGTTATTGGAGGACACGCCCAACGACGGTTCCGCCTTCGTTAACGTACCCGATGCGGTGGGTGACGACGTACGGGTGCGCGTACAGGCCAGCGACAATATCTTCTTTGATATTTCTAACCGGGATTTTTCCATCGTGCCCGCCACCGCACCGGGCTACACGCTGGACTACGGCCCGCAGTACCAAGAAATTTGCTCGGAAGAATTCCCGGCCACGCTCGGCATTACGACCGACGCCATTCTAGGCTTTGACCAAGCCATCAACTTGGCTATTTCTTCCGAGCTTCCGGACGGTGTCACGGCTACTTTTGACGATGTTACCCTTACGCCAGGTGGCTCCACTACCTTGACCGTAGACTTTGCAGGTTCCGGCATAAGTGGTCCCGTACAAATTGAGATTAGCACCATCGTGCCCGACGTAGATACCCTCTTCCGCACCTTCCTGGTCGACGTTATCGATAGCGACTTTAGCGCCCTAGCACTGACCGGCCCAGTAGACGGCCTGACCGGGGTTGGTTTGGACCAAAGTTTTGCGTGGAGTGTTGTTGACAACGCGGATACTTACGATTTCCAGCTGTCTACTAATCCTGATTTTGCGCCCGACAACATCGTAGAAGGCTCGTTCGGACAGGAAGGAAATACTTACGAAACAACCGTTCAGCTAGCTGCTAGTACCCTGTACTTCTGGCGCGTACGCGCTAGTAACGTATGTGGTTCGGGTCCTTGGCTGACGCCGCGTACGTTCCATACGGAAGTAACGATCTGTGACGGTGTGACGTCTTCGGATACGCCGGTTACCCTACCTGGTGTAGGTCCACTTCCTACCCGCATGTCTACCATCGGGGTTGATTTTTCGGGTACCATCAGTGAGGTCAACATTCCCTTTTTGGAGGTCGTTTACCAGCCTAGCCAGAATTTTGACATCTTTCTCACTTCGATCAGTTCTGGGACGGAAATCCAACTTTACGACGGAACTTGTTTCAGCAATGACCGGATTAACGCCGGCTTCAACGATAACGCAACGGAAGAGTTAGCGTGTCCACCGTTTCCGGAACCGGGGAATCTTTATTTGCCAACGCAACCGCTAAGCACTTTCAACGGCGAAAATAGTATGGGCAACTGGGAACTAAAAGTGGTTGTTAATCAAGCTGGTTTTGGTTCTCCTGGTGCAATTAATGACTGGCGGATTGAGTTCTGTGCTACGGGTGCTCCCTCCGCTCCGGCGCTGGAGACGAATACGGACCTCTGCGTTATCCCCGGCGCTTTCCAGCGCATCGAAGATGACAATCTTTCGGCTACGGATACAGAGCAGGGGGCAAGCGAGTTGTCCTACTGGTTGGTGAGTCTACCGAGTAGCGGTATTTTGGCACGCGACGGAGCGACCCTAGCTATCGGCGACCGCTTCTCGCAAGCGGACGTCAATGCCGGACTGGTTCGCTACACCAATACCGACGCCAACGCGACTACGGACAGCTTTGAGTTCGTGATCGAAGACGGTACGGGTGGTTTCTTACCCGTTACTACGCTCAACATTGGTATTGATAGTGCTTGTGCGCCAGAAAGTACCAACGAGGTACCACTAGCCGAGCGCTTCCGCTTATTCCCCAACCCCACGGAAGGGGCGCTGACGCTGGCTTGGTCGGAACCAACTGCGGACATGATTAGACTGGAGGTGATGACAATTCAGGGCCAATTGATTCAAACGCTCACAATCCCCAACGGAACAACTCGGCAACTGCTCGATCTTTCGGCTCAGCCACGGGGGGTCTACTTACTGCGCGCGGGTCGCTGGTCAGAGCGGGTGATTGTAGATTAAACTACTAAATTTAGGCAGTAATAACGGCGGGTTAAAGGAACTATACACCTTTAGCCCGCTGATTTTATTAGGGAGCGTTTTTCAATTCCTTTACAATTA
>JBCDIR010000367.1:0-4268 GCA_038748735.1 Bacteroidota bacterium
ATTACTTGCAGCGGCTAAACCTAAGCCATAATCACATCACCGAAGTAGACGAATCTTTATCGCTAGCGGTGCTCCGGCACTTAGATTTGAGTCACAATCGGATCAAGGCTTTTGGAGCGGACATTACTCCTTTGGAAACCCTGCATCTGAATAATAACAAACTTAAATCGCTACCCACCGCTCTGCGAGAAAGTGGCCAACTGCTCCACCTCAACCTCTCTCAAAACAAACTCAAAGAACTACCCGATCTCCAGCGCTGGTTTCCCAATCTTCGCTGGTTAGGTGCTGGTCAGTGTCAGCTCACCGCCATTGAAGGACTGCCGGAACAGCTTTACGCACTCTTGCTGGCCAAGAATCATCTAACGGAACTCCCCTTTAACTGGCAGCAACTTACGGCACTCAATCGGTTAGAAATGAGCAATAATCCGATTGCGATCGATTTAGCCGCGCTGACGGCAAAGCCGAACCTCTCCTACCTTGATCTGCGCCGTACGGCTACGGCTTGGCCCGGAGCGGAAGCACTCTTATTGTGCCTTCCACAGTTGAGGCACAACTACGGTGGACTGAGTAAAAAGGTACAAGTTTCGCTAGCAAAATTTCTCGAAACGGTACCGCCAACCACCATCCCACAGCGGCGAGCCTTGCTCTGGCAACTGTGGCAGGGGTTCGCGGGCAGTAACGTGCCGACGGAACTACTGTGGAGCTGTCTACACGCAGCACAGCCGACCATAATCCGCGTCGGTGGATATTACGAATTGCTACGACGGCTGCCCGCTAAGTACGGTCAGCTACGGGGGCGCAAGTGGTGGGTAGCGGGCCGAATGTCCACGCCCGTGGCACAACTAGCTAACCGTTTAAAAAAACAAGGCGTGCAATTGACTCCGCAAGCGGAGGAGGCAACGGGCATCTTGCTGGGCCACGCCCACGACCAAGCTTGTCATCCACCGAAAACCGACCTGCCCGTCTTCGGCGAACGGGATGTTCTCCTCTGGCTGGACCGCCGCGAACAACGCTACCTGACACAAACCAAGGATACGGACCAGTTGAGCAATTTAGAACGAACCCTCCGGGCTAGGGATGCGGCCACTTTTCAGTTGGGCGTACGGATGATGCGGGCGCAGGGAACGCCGCAATCGCTCGTGAGACCATTACTAGAGCGCTGGCTCTACAGCTCCCAAGCGCAGCGCCGGGACTGGGAGGACATCCTCCTGCCTTACCTGCCAGGGGACTTGAAAATTGCGATCCAAGCCGAACAAACTATCTTGAATTGGCCTACCCGCCGGGGTTGGGCAGGAACACTATGGAAGCTATACCGAACCAAAAAGTGAATTCATCACCCCAGCCCCAGTATCCGCCGATTGGTTGTCCGGTCCGCTGCGCCACCGGCAAAGTCGTCGAAGGCTTTTTCGGTAACTTCAATAATGTGGTTTTGAATGAAGGGAGCACCTTCGCGCGCACCCTGTTCGGGCGACTTGATACAGCATTCCCACTCTAGGACCGCCCAACCACCGTAGTCGTATTGCGACAATTTGGAAAAAACGCCCTTGAAATCTACCTGTCCATCGCCGAGGGAACGGAAGCGGCCCGCGCGGTTGATCCAGGATTGGAAGCCGCCGTAAACGCCTTGCTTTCCGTCGGGATTGAATTCGGCATCCTTGACGTGGAAGGCGTAGATGCGCTCGTGGTAGTGGTCGATGAAGGAGAGGTAGTCCAAGTGCTGGAGAACGAAGTGACTCGGATCGTAATTGATGCCCGCCACCGGATGCTGCGCTACTGCGTCGAGGAACAACTCGAAAGAAACGCCGTCGTGGAGGTCTTCACCCGGATGGAGTTCGTAGCTGATGCGTACACCGCAGTCTTGGTAGGTGTTGAGGATAGGTAACCAGCGCTTGGCCAATTCCCCGAAGCCTTCTGCTACCAAGCCCGCCGGACGTTGCGGCCAGGGATACATAAACGGCCAGAGCAAGGCACCACTAAAACTCACGCTAGTGGCCAAACCAAGGTGTTGACTGGCCTGGGCAGCCCACTTCATTTGCTGTACGGCCCAGGCGGTGCGCTCGACGGGTTTACCGTGTACCGCAGCGGGAGCGAAGGCATCAAACTGCGTATCGTAGGCCGGGTGTACCGCCACGAGTTGACCCTGTAAATGGGTAGCCAGTTCCGTAATTGTGAGACCATATTCCGCTACGCGGCCCTTCAGTTCGTCGGCGTAAGTCTTACTCGTCGCGGCCTTTTCGAGGTCAATGAGTCGGCTTTCCCAGCTTGGAATCTGGATGCCTCGGTAGCCGAGATCGGCTGCCCAACGGCAGATATTGTCCAGCGAATCAAAGGGAGCGCTATCGCCCATAAATTGAGCCAGAAAAATAGCGGGGCCTTGGATGGTCTTCATGCGTCACGAGTTTGGGACAAGATAGGAAGTTTATCCCCAAAAACAATTCACCCGAGCACGAAACCGTACTCGGGTGAACCGTCAGACAACTAGCGTCTAACGAAGGTGTGGAACTGAAGTCCTACTTAAAAGGATCGCTGTAACGCTCTTCCATGAGGTATCCCTCATCCGTCAAGGTATTGAGGAAAGCGACGAGGTCCGCTTTTTCCTCTTCTGTAAAGTTGAAGCGCTTAGGCTGACCGTTAGGGTCTCTCAACTCTGGTGACAATTTCGGGTGGTCCGCAATATTTTTGCTGTAGTGGTCAATAACGTCTTCCAGTGTCTCGAAACGACCGTCATGCATATAAGGTGCAGACAGCATGACGTTACGCAAAGTAGGTACTTTAAAGGTGTAGTTAAGCGCTGGGTTATTAGTCCCTTCACCAACCCCCATATCTGCGTAGTTGACGTCTAGACCGTTGTTTGCTTCCGTCTTTACGGGGCGACCAAAGTTCTCACTGTGACAATTGGCACATTTGGCTAAATACAACGCCTTACCATTGTTCTCCGCGTCGGTGAAGTCTGCGAAGGGCATACTCATGTTGAAAGCTGCGTTGGCATTAGTCGCCGCTTGGTCAAACTTAGAATTGAAGCTACCCAAACCATCAATGAATTCTGCAACGGCACCCATCATCCGCTCTTCGGATACATCCGTGCTACCGAAAGCGCGGCGGAATAGTGGCTTATAATAATCCTTGGAGTCAATAGTGGCCAGTAATTCCTCCATTGTGAGGCCCATTTCTTTCTCGCTCAGGAATGCTGCGCGAGCTTGCTCACGGGCCGTACCGAAACGATTGTCCCACATGAAAGGAATACCAAAACTACCGAATACGTCAATCCCGTAGTAAGCTGCAAAACTAGCCACCGAACCCAGCGCGATGGAGTTGCGTTCCGTCACGTTACCGTTGACGCCGTCACTAGCGGCTTTGCTGTCGGAGAAAGCGAGTGCTTGGGCATGACAGCTGGCACAAGATACTTCTCCACTAACGGAAAGTGCCTCGTCGTAAAACAGTACGCGGCCCAGCGTCGCCATGTCTTTATTGATGTTGCGAGCACCCAAACCAGCCGCCGTCAAGTGGCGGGGCAATTCGATGCTGTAATCGTGTGGTTTTGCGGGTAAGTCCAGCGTAGCTTGTAAGGCTTGCAATTCTTCTGGATAGTAGTATTCTTCGCGAATTTCCTCTTCATCAGGAACACAACTTACGAAAGTTGCGGCCAGCACAAAAAAGAGAGATAAGTACAATACATTTTTCATAATGCCGGAGTTTTGGTAGTTCTGCTAGGATTGACCCTATTTGTGCTAATAGACGCAACAGAAAGCACGGAGGGTTGGGTCAAACCTGAAAAGAACGCGTAATGAGTTGTTTTGCACAAAAATAAGCCATTTTAGCGGCTATTGTCATAGTTACGTCAGCTTTTTCACACCAATTTAACGTTTTGTCAGGGAAATGTCAGTATGAAATTCGCTATTTTAACAGTCCAACATCTGATTAGTTAGCGATTGAGTACTACTTTTTCGGCTTTTTGGGCACCGGATCGTAGCCACACGGACCCCAAGGATGGCATTTTCCGATGCGCTTTATCCCGAGCCATAGTCCTTTGATGACGCCCCACTCTTCAATTGCTTCGATCATGTATTGAGAACAAGTGGGTTTGAAACGACAGCGTGGCCCCAACATCGGCGAGATGGCGTACTGATAAAAACGGACCGGCAAAATGAAGAGATAACGGAGCATATTCAAATGATTGAAGAATGGACAAATCCTCCCCAGGAGCAGCCCACAAATTGTTCAGTTGGGTAGCGCCCCAGGGTGTATACTTGGTCAATGCCGAGTTTTTG
>JBCDIR010000368.1:0-4263 GCA_038748735.1 Bacteroidota bacterium
AACGTGACTCGGATACTGTTCCGAATGCCACAATTGATGCGTCTGCGCTTGGAAGTCCGCTTCCGTGGCCTCGAAGATATTGGGAACGAAAGTCTGTGGGTTCAAATCAATGTAAGGAAACCAGCTACTGTGTACCTGTATCATCAGGCGGTGGCCTTTTTTGAAGGTGTGAAATACGTCTTGCAATTGCCAGTTCACGGCGGTTACTTCGTTGGGGGTGAACGGAATCCCCTTTTCAAACCCTTCACGGTAACGTCCCCGGAATACCTCACCGCGCACCAACTGCTGGTAGCCGCCCATATTGATGTGGTCCTGCGTTTCTTCGTAGTCCTCGTGGTCGTCGGGGTAGACGTCGATGACTTTAACCACCCAGTCGGCGTCCGTACCCGTGGTGCTGGTAAACAAATTAGCGGTAAGAGGCCCCGCCAGCGTGAAGTCTTCCGTGAGTACCTCCGTGGTGAAGGTAAGTACGTCGGGGCGGCGGCTGGCTTGGCGCTGATCGTCGGCCATGTACTTGCGCGGAATACGCAGCGGCGTGATGTTCATCCGAAAGGGGACCGGATGATCTGGATCGCTGATGAAGCTCGTTTGCGCTTCTCCGCTGACTGGCTGGTCACTGATAGCACCATCGGCACCGAAGTAAAGGGACTGGGTCGCGCTTTGCTGCGGTGGCCACTGCTCGAAGGCTTGCCATTCTTTGCTGCCGCAGTCGAACATATGGGCTTCGGGCAAACCGGTCGTACCGTCAGCGGGACCTTTCAGCCAGTGGTAGAAGAAGTGCGCCTCGACCTCTTTTTGGTAAGTTTCGTTGATGTTTTCTCCGAAAAATACGTTACTCACCGCTTGCCGTCCGTTACGCCGCGACCAATCCCCGTGGCTCCACGGTCCCATCACGATGGTGTTGTAAGTGTCTGGGTTCCACTTTTCGATATTGCCGTAGGTCATCAACGGGCCGTACAAGTCTTCGGCATCAAACCAACCACCGACGGTCATGACGGCGGGGCGGATGTTTTTGAGGTGTTGGACGATATTGCGTTTTTGCCAAAACTCGTCGTAATCAGGATGCGTGCGAATCTGTTCCCAAAAAAAGTCCTCCGGATTCGTAATTGCGTCCAGTTTGGAAAGCGGTGTATGACGCAGGTAGAAATCGTAGGCATCGGGTGTACCCATATCGTAGAAGTTGTACCAAGCGGTATCCGTCGGCCCGGATTTTTGCAAACCAAAAAGTGGGTTGATGAACCAGTAGCTGAGGGTATACGCCCCGTTATGGTGAAAATCATCGAAGTAAAAATCACCAATGGGCGCTTGGGGACTCACCGCTTTGAGGGCCGGGTGCGCGTCAATCAGTGAGCAAGTGGAATAAAAGCCGGGGTACGAAATTCCCCAAACACCAACCTTGCCGTTATTGTGCGGTAGATTCTCGACCAACCAGTCGATGGTGTCGTAAGTATCGCTACTTTCGTCAATTTGCGTCTTGTCTTTGTTGTTGGGAATGTAGGGGCGCATATTGTCAAAAGTGCCTTCACTCATCCAGCGGCCCCGCACGTCGGCGAAGACGAAGATGTATTTTTCGTTGGCCAGTTCGGGAAAGCGATTGAAACGCTCACTAAACGCTTCGCCGTAGGGCCGGGCGCTGTAACAGGTGCGTTGGAGTAGGATCGGGTAGGGCCGCTCGTCGCTGGCATCCTGCGGGGTGTAGACCGCTACGTACAGGCGCACCCCGTCGCGCATCGTGATGTAATGTTCTGACTTGGTGTAGAACTCCTCGGGAGCTTCGGCGGGAGTAGGCGCAACCTGGGCCGTTAGTCCGCTTAGGCTAAGCAGGATGACTAGGATCAGAAAACATAATTTATTGGCGGGTATTTTTTGCGATAAGGACATGAGTTCGTTTTTTTCAAAAATAATAACTGCTCGGTATTCGTCGGTAAAAAACGGAGGTCAATCGAAAGTTGTGCAGCAAGGCATTGACAATTCGCGGCAGAAAGCGCATCTTTGATCAGAACGTAATTGCCGCACTATGACTTTTCCGCAGCGCCTTAAACAGGCCATCACTTGGCCGCTGGTTTTTCTTTTTCTCATGTGGGCCGTTTTTCTACTCCAAAACACTATTGGTGGAGCGGATTGGTACACCTACGGTATTGCGCCGCGCAAGACCTTCGCCTGGCGGGGTATTTTTCTGACGCCTTTTTTGCACGGTGGTTGGGGGCACATTATCTCTAATTCGGTGCCGTTTTTTGCACTCATGGCCATGATTCTATTTTTCTACCCCCGCGTAGCGGTGGCGGTACTGCTGGTCATTTACTTAGGCACTGGCGTGACGATGTGGGCTTTTGCGGACCCTGAGGCATTGTTTTCGCCCTACAACCGGGTGAATTTTCACATCGGTGCCAGCGGCGTAGTCTACGGCATGGCGAGTTTTTTGGCCTTTACCGGCTTCTTCCGGCGTAACATTCGGGCCATTGCTATCTCCTTGGTCATTATTTTCTACTACGGCGGCATGATCTGGGGGGTGTTGCCCAACCAAGAGGGCGTTTCCTGGGAGGGCCACCTGCTCGGTGCGGTCGTAGGTATTTTTGCGGCCTACTGGTTTCGTCAACGCATCGAACAGGCGGAGGTGCGCAAAAAGCACGCCTACGAGCTAGAGGAGGAGGAAGAGCGGTATTTCCTACCTCGGGATACCTTTAAGGGGTAGTATCAATGATCACTTTCGGCTTCTACGTATTCTTTTAGGCTAGGGGCCTGCCAGGGCACGTTACCCACGGGCTGCGCTTTGGCTTTGGCAGTAGCTTGCCCCGTCAATCGCTTGTCACGGATCATGGCGATGGTCATAATGATACTTGTACCGATGATCACATCCAGCAGGATACCGGAGCTGAAGCCAGCGACTTTTACCGATTCGGGAATATCGTAGAACAACAGAATAGTAATCAAGCCGCGCGGCGCAATGTAGAGCTGCGGGTTGATGTCTTTACCAATGAAGAGACGCAACAGCACGAAGCGGATCAAGTAGATACTCGTGATGATGGCCAAGCCAATACAAGCGACTTCAAAATCAAAAACGGAAGCCAGCGAGATGCTCAAACCGAAGATGACGAAGAAGAACGTACGTACCACAAAAGCCGATTCCATCGTCACGACGTGCAAGCCTTCGTACAATTGCTCGGCCCGTTCCAGGTGCAACCACTGGCCCAGCTTACCCCGGAAGAAGAGCTGCATATTGGCAATAATCAAACCGAAAATCAGAATGATGATGAGAGCGGAAAGGTGCTGTTGCTTGGCCACGGCGTAGAGCAGTAGCAAGACGGCGATGAGCAAGAACAACTTCGTGTGGCTACGAATATTTTGAAAGATAAAAATGATCAGGTAGCTAGCCACTACCGCGATCACTAGGGTCAACACCAGAGTGCCACCAAAACTAGTGAATTCTGCCATCGCGGTACTACTGCCTCCACCGTGTCCATCGCCGTGTTCTAGCTGTCCGGTCAAAAAATAGAACAGCATAATCCCCAGAATATCCGAAAAAGTACTTTCGTAGATGTGGAATTCCTTCTTGTCCGGTTTGAGTCCCGTCACGGAGGGGATGATGATGGCACTGGACAGGATGGAGAGGGGTGTTGCGTAAAGCCAAGCCGCCTCCTGGGTCATCCCTTCGATGGTATATTCCAGTATCTCAGCTGCGGCCCAAGTAGACAATAAGAGGCCAATTAACGCAATGAGCAGCGCCTTGCCGATTGCGGCGTATTTGTCCCGTTCCAATTTCAGTTCGAGGGCCGCTTCAAGTACGATCATAATTAAACCGACCGTTCCCAGTACTTTTAGTACGGGTAAAAAATTGGGCTGGCCCGGTAATACAAATTGTACACCAACGCCCAGCACGATGAGCATTAGAACAGAGGGGACGTTCGTCTTTCGGGATACTTCACCGAAGAAAAACGATAAGATCAAAATGACGGAGGCCGCAATGATCATTCCGTAAGTGGATAAAGTTTCCATGGGGTTAAATTTTAGCCGTCTGGCAGAAGAATTGGTCTTCTTCCAGGCGTTTGATGAAGTCAGTAAGGTGGTTTTCGTCGTAGAGCGCCAGGTTGACGAGCCAATTGTTGGCCGTTGCCGTGGGGGTTATGGTGGGCTGGTGTTCCCAATCCAAATAAGGCACTACTTCTAGCACCCGACGGAGGCGCTGTGCTTCGCGTTTAGCGTCATTTTCGCTGCTGATGTGCAAGGCGAAAAAACTGCCCGTCTCTTCACTATTGAGTAAGGTGT
>JBCDIR010000369.1:0-4262 GCA_038748735.1 Bacteroidota bacterium
TGACAAGCGCATCATGGTAAGCCACCTCCGCTACTTAGACGACATCCGCCGCGAGGCCGACGATCAAGTGCGCAAGGAGCGCGAAACCGAACGCAAAGAAACCCGCAAAGCTGTTAAGAAGACGCAGTCTAACATCGAGCGCGACACGTTAGGTGACTTGGATGTCTTCAGCCAGCTCAAAGAGCAGTTGAAGGACGGTGAATAATAAGATTCGTCTTTCGCTTTAGCGGAAAGCAAACTACCACGGCCCGAACTATCCTAGGATGGTTCGGGCTAATTTTTTGGGTAAATCAAGAGACTTACGGATACCTCGTAGCGGGGCGGGTCAGCGACCCTAACGAGCGGTTAAAAGCACCCAGTACTGAATAGGGCAATTGTACTGGCAGCCCACTGACGCTACGGTCAGGATTTCAAACCCGACGCTGGGGCGCAGGTCATTTTTGCTAACCTTTAGCAATAGAACGTTTACCCCACACTGGGGTAGCTTTATCTTGTCTTGCAGGGTGAATTTGCTGGCTTAGTAGGCATAATATTTGTCCAAGCACTTACCTGGAGGTGTCTTAAGTAGAGTCAATCATAGGGCTGAATAGGAAGAACAAAAATACTCCAGCGCAGCAATCTGCTTACTGAGCGCATTGGGAATATACCGCGCCACAGCGTGGCCGCCGGTCTGATGCTCTCACAAAAAGATCATATTCAGTAGTATGGAAACAATCCTACAAACTCAATACGCGCCGCAATTCCTTCGCACTCTGCACAGGGGGAGCCACTTTCTCCAAAGCTATTTCCGCATCGCCATCCTGTTGACCGGGTAGGGTCGTGCGGGAAATATTACCTTCTTTATCCACAATCCAGAGGATATTGTCACGTTCGTCAGTGGGCACACCTAATGGTGCTGCTTCGTTGGCTAGGTAGCGGTAAATCGTATTCTGAGCTGGGTTGACCACGTAGGCTGTTACGTTTTCCAGCTCATCGCCGGTAGTGGTACGGTAGCGCATACCCGTTACGGTGCGGGGAGCGTCAATCGGTTGGGCGCAGTTGTATATCCCGAATTCACCGACTACGAAGCGGTTGATGATTTTGCGTTTCAACGGTCCAGCATCACTTTGTAAGTCCGTGGCTAAGCTGTTTTGCAAATCCGCTTTACGTTGGTCAAAGGTTTGGCGAATGGCCATGCGGCTATCGGCTAGGCGGTCCTCACGGGCTTGGACAGCGGCGTCGTAAGCTGCTTTTTCTGCTTCGTAGGTTCGCTTTGCTGCGGTAAATTTTTCACCCAGTAATACGGGAGCAACAATCAGCGTCTCCTCGTTTTCTGGATGAACCAGTACGAGTTCGTAGCGCTGGTTGGCTAATTTTTTCAAACGTACACTCTCCCAGTTTACCCGCAGCGCGTTGAGGTTAATCGCTTGCGATTCGGGGGCAATTTCCCAAATCGTCCCCTCGTGCAAAAAGTCGAGGTCTTGGGCTTGCAGTTCACTGGCGGAATCAATGGCCAAGTCGCCATTTTGGAAATCTAATTCAAAAGTCACGCTGTTACCATCGGCCTTTGTGGGGGCGATGGGGGCAGCGGGGAGTGGGTCCGACAACTGCAAGTCTTGCAGAGCTTGCTGGTAGTCCACATCGAGCTGCGCCTGTGCTTTACGCCAACGTCCGGCGGGGGTATTATCTTCCTCGTCGGTCCAGTGGTCTTCTTCGACGAACTGCATCATATCTACGTTACGGTAGCGCCAAGTACGGTTGATGGTATCGAGTTGGTAAACAAAATAATTGGGTAGGCTGAAGTAGTTATCAACGGTCACTTCGCTGACGAGTTCGACTTGGAGGGCTTTACCGGGAGCTAAGCTCAGGCGTTCGCCATTTTTTTCGGCGTAGACTTCGACCATGCCCGCCGAGGTCAAGTAACGCTGGTAACCCAGTGAATCGTAATCCATCGGGATGCCCCCTACAAAGAAGTCGATATAATCGTGTAATTCGCGGTAGAAGAGTTTCACCTCTCCGCCGACAATATTGCCCCGGTCGTTCATGAAAGCAGCGGCCGGAATCACTACTTTGGAACCACTCGGGTATTCGATAATACCACCTTGGTGAGGGTGGCTGACGGTTCGTACTTGAAAAGACTGCTCCAATTGCGCCAGTGGTGGATGGACGTAATCTTGTTGAGCAAAGTACGTTTCGGGCGTTAGTTGCGTTTCCCGCAATAGCCCCGGCAGGAAGAGGACGAGTAGCGCTACGGCTGCCGCCGCGCCCAGCACGTAGGCCAAACGAGGTAGCGACCGCAACTTTGCCTCCCGTGGTGGTGGTGCAGTAGCTGGTTGCTCGAACTGCTCCAGCAAGGCCCCAAAGTCCATCCTTCGTTGGATGTCCTCCCGGCTGGGTTCCTCCGGATTCAGTCGTATGTTGTAGTTGTTACTCATATAAAAATGCTCATTGAAAAAACGCACAAAAATAGTTGGTGCTTTGACACATTAATTATTGGCTAAGCGCTTCATTTAAAGTGTGACAATAATTCCGGTGTCTTTTGAAAGTAGCAACTATCTTTTGTGCTATAATCAAGTCTTTTGGGCGATCATCTTTTTGCGCAAGCGTTCCAAAATGCGGTAAGTACGCACCTTAGCATTGCTTTCGGTAATGTCAAGTATCTCGGCGATTTCCTTGAAAGGGCGCTGTTCAAAAAAGCGCATTTCAATTAAGGTGATGTCGTCGATTTTCAGTTGATCCAGCGCTTGGACCATTTCCTGTACGTCAAAGCCGCTGTCGTTCAGGTCCATTTCTTCGGCCACGTCCGCTAGCGAACCTTCGGTTACACTTACTGTCCGTTTGTTTTTGACGGTGCGAAAGTGCTGTGCTACCTCGTTGCTGGCAATGCGAAACAGCCAAGCCGAAAAGGGCACGCCCCGGAACTGGTACTTGTGCAACTGCTGCATTGCTTTGAGGAACACCTGCGAACAGACGTCCTCGGCTAGGTCCATATCTGCCGTACGCCGGAAAATGAACCGGAAAATGGGATCGTAGTATCGTTGGTAGAGCGGCTGGAAACGCGCAGGGTTTTGCTGAGCGGCTTGAATTTCTTGCCACTCGGCCTGCATCGCTGCTGCCGATACCGTCTTTTGGGGGTCCGCCATGAACCTTTTTTTGACCGTTTTCAATACAGTGAGTTTAGAGGCACCAGGCTTGCTGACTGCACGAAACTCATCGTATCCTGTTTGATGTTGGGTCTGCAAAATACTACAATTACTTCTTGTCTGTGGTCGCTGACCAGTTTTGTTAGTATAATGCAGTTGCTCAGCGAAAGTAACAGGGGGTCAAATGTTAAAATTTTTGGATGTGAACGGAGCGCGTCTTGCTTACCGCCAATTATCTAATCAGTGTAGCGTCTCCTGTTATGATATTGCTGGTTTCATTAATGCCTATTTCGTAACGAAAGAACCACAAATAAACACCTGCGGGTAGCTCACGATTTCGGAAACGACCATCCCAGGAAGGAGGAGGGTCGGTGGAATTGACCGCTTTTTGATACACCAGGTTTCCCCAGCGATCAAAGAGGTGCAACTCTCCTTGAAAATCACCGTTAGCCCGGAAGAAAAATTCCAATTTATCATTGACACCATCCCGATTAGGACTAAAGACGTTGGGTACGTAGTACGTTAGTTCACAGCGCTGCTCGGTAACGGTAAAAGTCTGCTGTCGAGTGCCACAGGGCGTTTCAAAATCTGCGGTATAAGTGCCGGGTTGATTAACTATCAAGGACGAGGCTTCCTCTCCGGTTGACCAAACAGCGGGTGGATAGGGTACCACCAATTCTACCGTGGAATTGCTGCACAGTATCTGTTCGAAGACGGGGTATATTTCCGGAATTTCAACGACGAACACGTCGTCTCGCAATTCACAATCGCCAGTATCGCCAAAGATTTGGTACCAACCACCGGCGGTAAATTCGCGCTGCGGGCCGGTCCAACCGTCGCTCCAACGGATGGGTAGATCGTAAAAGGAAGCATCCCATTCAATGGGTGTACCCTCACATAAATTGAGGGTGTCCGGAACAAGGTCGAAGGGAGCAACAATGATGTCGTCAAAGTGCGTGTAGGAGAAATTATTTTCTGATTCGTTGAAGCAATCAAATTCCACTTCTGAGAGTAGTTTTTGATTACCAATCACGATGAGGTCTTCCTCTCCCGTTGCCCGGTAGCAGGTGCCCAGCGTCGTCCAGGCGGCCACATTAGACTGTATGGTGTCGGTATCGAGGGCCACTACCAATTCTTGCA
>JBCDIR010000370.1:0-4256 GCA_038748735.1 Bacteroidota bacterium
CGCCGCCCTGGCCAAGCGCAAAGCTAAGGGCAAGCCAGACCCCGACCCTTATGAACAAAAAACGGGTCCCGGCACCTGGGCTACTGCCGATACGACGGCCATGTGGTTGGACAAACCCATCGTGGTTTTGACCAATCGGCTGAGTTATTCTGCTACCAACTTTTTCGCGGGCTTCATGTCCCAATTGCCACAAGTGACGATCATCGGCGACCGCTCGGGTGGGGGTGGCGGTATACCCGTTTCTTACGAGCTACCGAATGGTTGGAAGTTTCGCCTGTCCGCCTCCCGTACTTACCTCCTGGACGGTCAGGATATTGAAACGGGCATCGAACCCGATATTTATCAGGGTACCGGACCCGAAGACGAAATTAAGGGCGTAGACGCAATCATTGAACGGGCTAAGGTTTTTATTGTTGAACAGACCGAATAAACTCCGGCAGCCAAACAAAGCACGCTGCGTTTTTTGCCGGGGTGGGTCCTATTTGCGCAACAAAGCGGTATGAGGTACTTCATGGAACTGGCTTATAACGGTGCCAACTATTGTGGTTGGCAGCGGCAACCTAGCTCTCCCTCCGTACAGGAGACGCTAGAGACGGCCTTCGCTACGATACTGCGCACGCCCGGCTTCGAGATCACGGGCTGCGGCCGCACAGACACGGGGGTACACGCTAGTCAGTATTTTGCCCATTTTATTTTCCGGGAGGATTTTCCCCGTAATTTTCTCAGTCGCGTCAACAAGTTCTTACCCAAAGACATCGTTATTCGGCGCATCCTACCCATGCGCGCTGACCAGCACGCGCGCTTCGACGCTTTTTACCGTGCTTATGCCTACCACTTGACGTGGGCGAAGGACCCCTTTCGGCAAAAAACGGTGACGCATTTTGCCCGCGTTCAGCAATTCAACCAAACTTTGATGCAGGAGGCGGCGCACCTTTTACTGGACTTTGACCACTTTCTACCGTTTTGTAAAACGGGTTCCGACGCCAAAACGATGCACTGTGAAATGCACCGTTCTGAATGGGAATTTCGGCCAACGGAATGGGTGTACCACGTAGCGGCCAACCGCTTTCTGCGGGGCATGGTTCGCTTGATCGTAGGTATGTGCCTATCCGTTGGGGAAGGAAAACTGAAACTCATCGAAGTGCGCCGGGCGTTGGAAAAACAGGAACGTTTGCCCCGCAGCCTCAGCGCACCGCCAGAAGGCTTGTTTTTGGCCGAAATTCGGTACCCCTACCCTCTAGAAAGCCCGAATGCTCACCAATAGACCTATTTGGGATATACGGCGTAAGGCCAGCACTTACGCTACCCTACAACTGGTGAAAAAGCAAACGCATTTTCGCGCGGGAATCATTGCTAGGGTCCGTGGACGGAACAGGTGGCTTTTCGCGCCGCAGTGCTGCGGGGATATACTTGGCGCGAATGTCGGCCTGGGCGGTTTCCCACGCTTGTGCTTGTGGGGTGATTTCGGCTAGAAGGGCGGTTAGGGCTGCGTCGTATTTTTCGAGCATATTGGCTATACCTTCTTGTACGTCTTCCGGTAGGCGCTGCGTCACTTTTCCGCGGCGACCACTTCGTTCCCGGTGGCGTGCTTTGCTTTCGGTCGCTTTGCGCGCTGCTCGGCGGCTTTCGCGTTCGGTACGAACAAGGACACGCCATTCGTTGATTTGAGTTTGGTCCGCTGGGCTGATTTGCTCGGCGAGCTTAGCGTACTGGACATCCATTACGGGCTTGACGTTGGCGGTGCGGTAGGCTTTGATTTCGGCCCGCATCGCTTCTTTATCAACGGTGTCCCACAGCGCTCGTCGTTCTTCGGCCCGGCTGCGTTGGATAGCGCGTAGCTGGGTCAATTGTTCCTCGCTGAGAATATCCGCTAGTTCCTGACGGCCAGCCCGGCGGGCACTCTTAGTGTGCGCGCGGCGGGTGTCGTGATCCGCCGTTTCGTGGGCGCGAATGACATCTAGCTTTTCCCGAGTTTCGGCTTGGAGTGCTTCCAAACGCGTGACTTGCTCGTCCGTCAGGGATAGCTCTGCGATGAGTTCTTCGGTAAGGTCAAACTGGGGGAGTCGTTGGGCAAAGAGATGGCTAATACTCAATAGTAGTAGCGCACTGAGGCAACAAATTAATCGGTTCATTTTCATAGTTCATGGTTATTTACACTCGTGAGACTGACAAAAGGAGTGATGGTTTAAAATACCGCCATGAAAAACTTCGTACCTTTCGCTTATGATACAGTTCTTCCGACCCGAAGAGGAAAAGTTGATAATTGCGGCCATCCGTAAGGCAGAGTCGCAAACCAGTGGTGAGATTCGTGTTCACATCGAGCAGAAACCGCGTGGGGCTATCCTGCGCGAAGCCAAGCGCATCTTCCAAAAATTGGGAATGGACGACACCAAAGACCGCAACGGGGTGCTCGTCGTCTTAGCGCCGGAGTGGAAAGAATTTGCCATCATTGGCGACGAAGGTATTGACGCCGTCGTACCCGATGACTTTTGGGATAGTGAGCGCGATTTGCTCCAAACTTATTTCCGCAAAGGCGAATTTTGTGCGGGACTCGTAGCCGCGATTGACGTCATTGGTGAAAAACTAAAAGCCCATTTTCCCGTCCAGGACGACGATGAAAATGAGCTTTCGGATGACATTTCCTACGGTGGAAAAGATCGCTAGATGACGCTCTTACCGCCGTCCAAGCCGAGCACTTGACCGGTCATAAAACCAGCCGCTGGGCTGAGTAACCACTGCGCTAATTGAGCAACTTCTTCGGGCGTACCCACGCGTTTGAGCGGGTGACGGTCTGCGGAGGCTTGACGTTTTTCATCAGTTGATAGTAGCTTTTCTGCTAAGGGTGTATCCGTCAGGCTAGGGGCAATGGCGTTGACGCGAATGCGCGGTGCCCACTCAGCGGCCAAAGAACGCGTAAGTCCTTCTACGGCTCCCTTGGCGGCTGCTACACTGGCGTGAAAAGGCATGCCCCGCCGTACGGCTACGGTACTAAATAAAACGACCGAGGCTTCGCCCGCTTTCTTGAAGGGGCGGAGCGCAGCTTGCAAGCAACGTACGGCTCCGAGTACATTGAGGTCGAATTCTGCTTGAAAGTCTTTTTGTTTCAAGCTGCGGAAAGGTTTGAGGTTGATCGTGCCAGGGCAGTAAGCTAGGCCGTGTAGTTCGTCCGGTAGTTCCCCACTCGGCAACTCATCGACGGTCACGTCGACGGCGGTATGCTGAACTCCCGTCATGCTGGCTAAGTCTCGGGCTTCTCGTGACCAGACGTAGACGTTTTCTCCCGCGTCCAGCAGTTCTTTGACCAGCGCCAAACCAATGCCCGAACTGCCGCCCACTACTAAAATATTACGATTTGCCATGTTATTCTTTTCGTGTGGAACAGCAACGTGTAGCTTAGGTTCATTGTCGGTCAAAGTCTTGCGGTAAAAGCCGTACTTTAGCAGTTGCAAAGCGTATGTTTGCTATAACAGACTTGTTCTGCGAGCCCTCAAATGGCTGCAAGTGGCAAAATTTCACCCTGCACTTCGTTGAAAAGCCTCGCTGATGCTAAGGCATCGCCTACGTTTTTCGCCTCGTTCAGAATAAAATTTGCTTCGCTTTCGCTCATTCAGGACCAGCAAAACAAGTCTACAAGTAATTGTTGCTTATGATTCAGAAAGTTGTTGCCAACGCCGTGGTTGCCACTGCCGATATACCCGATAATGCGACGCTCATGTTGGGTGGCTTTGGCCTGTGTGGTATACCAGAAAACGCTATTGCTGCTCTGGTGGAGCGCGGCGTCACTGGTCTGACGTGTATTTCTAATAATGCGGGCGTCGACGATTTTGGGCTGGGATTATTGCTGCAAAAGCGACAAATTCGCAAGATGATTTCTTCCTACGTAGGCGAGAACGCAGAATTTGAACGGCAGATGCTCAGTGGTGAACTGGAAGTAGATTTGATTCCGCAAGGTTCCTTGGCCGAGCGCTGTCGAGCTGGGGGCGCGGGTATTCCGGCCTTTTACACTCCGGCGGGCTACGGGACCGAAATTGCGGAAGGTAAAGAAGTGAAAATCTTCGACGGAAAGCCCCACATCCTAGAAAGTGCGCTAACGGCTGATTTTGCCATTGTTAAGGCATGGAAAGGCGATACGCTCGGAAATTTGATTTACAAAGGCACGGCGCGCAACTTCAATCCGGTGATGGCCATGGCGGGTAAAATTACGATTGCCGAAGTAGAAGAACTCGTTGAACCGGGTGAACTGGACCCCAATTATA
>JBCDIR010000371.1:0-4234 GCA_038748735.1 Bacteroidota bacterium
ACTGTGGAGATGGTCAGTTAGACCTTCAGCTATTAAGTTTTAATCGGTATAATGGACGTAGATGCCCATTTCTCCTTTTATTTTAACAACGTAACCAGCGTTCCCACCATTATTTTTTTCAAGAATGGTGAAGAAGTTTACCGCACCTCGGGTATCCTCTCCGAGCGGTCACTGAACGAGTTGATTAGTCGCTTATTATAGCTTACTCCAACGGCAAAGTCGCCGAAAAAGCGATGGGTACCTCGTCTTTCGGACCATTGCCCTTGAACTTAAATTTCCGCCGCATCAACAGGGCCGAACCCTCAATTTCGTAGGGTGCCTCGTCGGAAATGGTAAACGTCAGCGCCACGGGACCTTCAACGCCCTTCAGATTCAAGATCGCTTCCGTCAGGTAGGAACCATCGTCTTGGGCGGTAGCACCGTCGACGGTTACCGTTGCTTTGGGGAATTTTTTCACGAAGAAGTAGTCCTTCTTAGCGAGTACGGAGCTTTCCAACTCCTTCCAATCACAAACCGCCGAGGTGACGTCAATATCCACCACCGCTTTGATTTGCGTCGGGTCGTTATCGGGCATACTGATTTCGGCGAAATGCCAGCGCTCAAAAGTGAAGACATTTGGGCTACCGGCATCGCCAATGGCCGTGAGCGTACCGGGCGTCTCGCCATCGTAGGTGTAAGCGTCAGCGGGGTCAAAGCTCATGTTGACAGTGAGGGCTGCGGCCGTTAAAAGTACGGCGAGACCCAGAATGATTTTCATTGATTTACGCATAACTAATTATTTTTTTCGGGTGAAAGAAAAAAGTTCAAGTCGAAGGCCATGTGCTTGCTGGCCCGTTCGGGACCATCGGGACCTTGTACCCCAAAGTCGTCCGTGACGTTAAGTTCAAAATCGACGTGAACGTAGAGTTGTGAATGTTGTTGCTCGTCCAACTGCGGCGTGATTTCGGCCTGGACCGTGAGCGGAATTTCCTTTTTCATAAAAGTAAATACGCCCGCAATGGGTACGCGATTGACCACGCCCGCTCGGAGTGCTGGCCCGGCGTCCGGGATTTCAAAGGCAAAGCTGGCTTCGGGAAAACGCTTAGTAAAGATGTACTTCTTCTTCACTTTATCGTCCAGCTCTTTCATACCCATGGTCATGGTTTTGAGTTGGGCAACGAAGGTCCCGCTGGCTAGACTACCATTGTCGTGTAGCCGCAGGTCACCGTCAAAATCGGGCACCTCCCCGGCGTAGCGATCTAGGGGCGGCAAAAAGTTGAAGAACAAAGTCGGCACTCCAGCTAGTACCGCCGTCGGACGGCTCCAAGCGGGGGCTAATTCCATATTCAGGTCCGTGACCGCAGTCGTGTTTGCTACAATGGGAGCAGCCAAACCCAAGTCTGTCCACGCAATAGTCGGGGTAGCAAGGGGTAGCGCCGTCCAGCGATCGCCTTCTTCGGAGTCCGCCAGCGTTGTTTTTATAATGGTCTCGAAGCGTTCTCCCGCTTGGCGGAACAGTTGCTCCGCCTCCGCAAAGTCCCCTTGGAGGGGCAGATCCGCAGTGGTAAAAACGGGGCGAATGCAGTTGAACATGGAGTACACCTCCAAGGACAAAAACAATTCTCCCGCCGCCGAGCGGTACGGATGTACATCGCAGTAAAAGGCGCGGTCAGTACGGGCGAGACAGGCGTTTTCTGTTACCACAAATGCGGTCATCCCTTCCCCTATCGCCTTGACTGCCGCCGTGTGGAATGCCGTTGCAGACCAATTGGCGGGAAGTTCCCCTTGCAAGTCCGTCAGCTTGATGGGTGCATTCACTCGACCGCGGCCCGTTGCCCACTGGAGGGTTTGCTCCGTGCAAAAGGGTACTTCAGCACGCGCACGCAGGCGGTTAGTACGCACAAAATTGCGAATCGTATTCCATTCGGTGTAGCGACTAGCGTAGATAGCACGGCCCCGTTCGTTGGCAAAAACGATGGCGGGGGTAGCCGTTATTCCCGCTGGCACCCCTTCCGCTGCGTCCAGTACGCGTAGGTGGATACCTTCGGCTTTGGTCCACTTTTCTAGCTCGGGCAGGGTTGTGTTGCGGAAGTGCTCATCGTTATTTTGAAGGAATAGGAGCAGGGTTTCGTCACCACTAGCGGGTACCCTATTATCAATGGTGTCAGGCACGACACGCGCAGTTAGTACCAACGCAATCACGCTCAACAATCCAGCGGAGTATAAAATAGTTCTTAGCATCACTTATCGTCTTGATCGGATTCGGAGGAAGTAGATCCCGCCGCGAGGGCAACCGCTTTGCCACTTTCCCGCATTTCCCGGTTAAAGCTCCAGTTGAGGTTTTCATTCATGAAAGCTACGACTACCCAACTGCCATCAAGAGCCGCCTCAAACTGGGTATAATAGCCCGGCGCAGCGCCTCCCCAGAAGAAGTAATCGTCTCCTCGGTTAAACAGAAGGACATCCGAATTATCAGTAGGTTGCAAGGCAGCAAGCGCCAGCGAAGTCGGGAGGACTGGATGAGTAGTTGCTTCGTCACACGATTCCAGGATCGCCTGGATAAAGCGCCCGTAATCCGCCGCCGTAGCGTAGAGTCCCGAGGCACCTAACTCGGCAAAACGACGGTAGCCATCTGGCAAGGGTTCTCCCTCATCTTCGTAACCTACGGCTAAGCGGCTGCGCTGTTCGGGCGATAATTCTTTGGCGAAGAAACTATTGGTCATACCCAGTGGATCCAGGACGTTAGCTTGCATTAACTCCGCGAAGGGTTGCTCGTAATGGTCCATTAGTACTTGTTGTAAAATCAGGGCGGGGGCAAAGGAATGGTTGCCACTTTTGTTGACGTTCTTACGCAAACGCACCGTTGGATTTTGGGCCTCCCCCGTACCATTTAACAGTTCCAAATGAGTGGGTAATTCCGCATTAGCGGCGTAGCCTTTCGGTTTGTACGGAAATTTGAATCCTCGTCGTTGGAGGAGTAAATCACGGATGGTGACGGCTTGTGCGCGTGTGACGCGATTCGCGGGTAGTTGCCAACTTTTTAAGTAGGTATTAACGTCCGTATCCAGGTCCAAGACGCCCTGGCCGACCAGTTGTAAGATCGCAAAGTTGGTCACCAACTGACTGATACTTCCTACTTGGAAAACGGTGTTTTCCGTAACGGGCAACTGCGCTTCGGTATCCCGAAAGCCGTACTGTTCGTGTAAGACTACTTGGCCGTCGCGTAGGACCAACATATCCGCACCCTGGGTCTTTTCCTGGGCCATCCGTGCTTCCATTGACAGCACTTGGCCGTCGCGGATAAACGTTAATTCATTTTGAGCTACCATAGCAGTAGCACAGCTCACAAGGAGCCACAGCAGAGTGGTTTTGTTTAACATGTCGAGTTCAATTTTTACAAGAACCGAATGTCGGCTAAGCAGCTTTGTTTGCCGAGACACGGTGTTCTTAGTGCGAATTCTTGAATTCAAACCCGCTTGCGAAGGTCTCGCTTGCGAAGGTCTCTGACCTGATTACCTCCTCGAAACGTAATATTTTGTACGCAAAGATGCCGCGGAATAAGTAAACACTACATCACAGGCGTATCCCGACGCCCGCAACAATCCTGGCAGTACCATTAACGCGACCTGCCAAATTTACACCCAAACACTACCAGCAACCGACAGATCGTCAGTCTTTTAGCCCGGTTTATACATAGGCATAACCTTTGTCGGTATAGTAACGTCGACCAATGGTTGCTAACCGAAGCAATAAGCAACAAATAGTCGTTTTATACTCCCAGAAAACAAGCAAACATGCACTTAAATAATTTCACGATCAAGAGCCAGGAGGCCGTACAACGTGCGCAACAGCTTGCGTTGGCTAACGAAAATCCGGGTATAGAGTTGGGACACCTCTTGCAGGGGGTACTCGAAGTAGATGAAAACGTGACACCTTTTGTTCTGAAGAAGTTAGGCGTCAACGTTGACGTTGTTAATAAGGCCGTTGCGAGTCACGTTTTATCTTACCCTAAACAGACGGGTGGTGGTGGGCAACTGTTCCTCTCGCGCACGGCTAACGAGGCGATACAGCGCGCTAATAACTATCTAAAAACATTTGAGGATGAGTACGTAGCCCTGGAACACCTACTCCTCGGCATCCTCGCCGTGCAGGACAGTGCCAGCCAGTTGTTGCGCGACAGCGGCGTGACCGAAAAAGGCTTAATCGCAGCCATCCAGGAACTGCGCAAAGGTCAACGGGTAACGACCAACAGCGC
>JBCDIR010000372.1:0-4234 GCA_038748735.1 Bacteroidota bacterium
CACCATCTCGTCGAGGCTCGGCGTGATGAGGCCGGAGAGCCCGATCATATCGACGTTTTCCTCGCGGGCTCGATTCAGGATCTTCGCCGCCGGGACCATGACCCCCAGGTCGATGATTTCAAAATTGTTGCAACCCAAAACTACCCCCACGATGTTTTTACCGATATCGTGAACGTCTCCCTTGACGGTCGCTAATAATATCTTGCCCTTACTCGAACGACCTCCCTCTGCTTTTTCGGCTTCTATGTAAGGGGTAAGATAAGCGACGGCTTTCTTCATCACGCGAGCGCTTTTTACCACCTGCGGTAGAAACATTTTCCCCGCACCGAAGAGGTCTCCAACGACGTTCATACCGTCCATGAGTGGTCCTTCGATAACCTTCAAGGGCCGATCAAAAGACTGGCGAGCTTCCTCCGTATCTTCCTGAATGTAGTCGGTGATGCCCCGCACGAGTGAGTGGGTCAGTCGCTCTCGGAAGTCACCCTCCCGCCAGCTGAGATCGCGCTTAAGTTGACGACCACCATCACCCTTGACACTCTCGGCAAATTCGGTCAGGCGCTCCGTAGCATCTTCGCGGCGGTTGAAGAGTACGTCTTCTACGCGGGTCAGTAGGGCTTCGGGTATGTCTTCGTAGACTTCGATCAGTCCCGCGTTGACGATGCCCATATCCATGCCCGCGCGGATGGCGTGAAACAGAAATGCGGAGTGCATCGCCTCCCGCACGACGTTATTACCTCGGTAAGAGAAAGAAATATTACTCACCCCGCCACTGATTTTGGCTCCGGGGCAGGTTGCTTTGATTTGGCGGGTCGCTTCGATGAAGTGGATCGCGTATTCGTTGTGTTCTTCGATGCCCGTGGCCACGGCAAAGATGTTGGGGTCGAAAATGATGTCGTGCGGTAAGAAGCCCACCTGGTCCACCAAAACATTATACGCACGCTGACAAATTTCGACTTTGCGTTCCGTCGTATCGGCCTGGCCGTTTTCGTCGAAGGCCATGACTACTGCAGCGGCACCGTAGCGGCGCACGAGGCTGGCTTGACGAATAAATTCTTCTTCGCCTTCTTTGAGACTAATGGAATTGACAATGCACTTGCCCTGTACCGTTTTCAGTCCCGCTTCAATCACGTCCCATTTAGAGGAATCGATCATAATGGGGAGTTTGGCAATATCGGGCTCGGCCATGACGAGGTTCAGGAAGTTAATCATGGCCTCCTTACTGTCGAGGAGCCCTTCGTCCATGTTGACGTCGATGATTTGAGCGCCTCCTTCCACTTGGTCGCGGGCCACGGCTAGTGCTTCGGCTAGGGCACCGGACTTGATGAGGCGCGCAAATTTGCGGGAACCCGTCACGTTGGTGCGTTCCCCTACGTTGACGAAGTTGGTCTCGGGGCGTATGACGAGTGGCTCCATTCCGCTCAACATGGTGTAGGGCGAAGGCGTAGGGCGCTGGCGAGGCTGGACCCTAGCGACGGCTTGGACCATCGCCGCAATGTGCTCGGGCGTCGTTCCGCAACAGCCGCCAATCATATTGACGAAGCCACTTTCGGCAAAGTCGCGGATGTAACGCTGCATTTCCTGTGCGCCCTGGTCATATTCTCCGAATTCATTGGGTAAACCCGCGTTGGGGTAAGCGTGGACGAAGCAGCTGGCTACTTTGGAGAGTTCCTCCAGGTGGGGGCGCATTTCCTCGGCACCCAAGGCACAATTGAGTCCTACACACAGAGGCTGGGCGTGCATGACGGAGATCCAGAAAGCTTCCGTCGTTTGCCCAGAGAGGGTACGGCCACTAGCATCGGTGATAGTACCCGAAATGATGATGGGCCAACGTCGCCCCCGTTCAACAAAGATCGTCTCAATGGCGAAGAGTGCCGCTTTAGCATTGAGTGTATCGAAGACCGTTTCGACCAACAGTAAATCCGAACCGCCGTCAATTAAACCGTTGATTTGCTCACTGTACGATTCGACGACCTCGTCAAAAGTGACGGCACGGTAACCCGGATCATTAACATCGGGTGAAATAGACAAGGTCTTATTGAGCGGGCCGATAGCACCCGCCACGTAGCGCGGTTGTTGCGGGGTGAGTCGGTTCATCTCCTGCGTCGTTTCCTTGGCTAGGCGAGCGGCGGCTACGTTCAGTTCGTAGGCGTAGTCCTGCGTATCGTAATCCGCCTGAGAAATACTAGTGGAGTTGAAAGTGTTGGTTTCAATAATGTCTGCTCCGGCTTCGAGGTACTCGCGGTGAATGGCCTTGACGATTTCGGGTTGCGTCAAGCACAATATATCGTTGTTGCCTTTCATGTCCTGATGCCAAGCTGCAAACGCTTCTCCCCGGTAGCCCGCTTCGTCCAGCTGGTACCGTTGAATCATCGTACCCATCGCACCGTCTAAAACTAAAATACGTTCTTCTAGGAGTTTACTTAATGCTTCCATCAGAAAATTTATATATTTGTGCAATAACTTGAACACAGTCCGTAGAGAAATCCTTTATAAAAAGTTATTCCCCCCTCGTTTGCTACAAATACAAAGGTAAGTTGCACTGTGTTGTTTCAGTGTAAAATTAATGATGAATATTCATATTAATAAAAATCATCATGAGTGTAACAAAACAGCGTGAATACGCGTAAAAGCCGATCATAGTATTTATTGTTCTCTAGACTACACAGAGCTTTGAGAGGTTAGAAGTATTCACGATGCTACGTTACTGTTGGGTGCTTCCTTGAATATATGTTTTCAATGGTTATTTACATTTGTTTGCTGTAATGATTTCAGAACCTACGATTTTTTAGTTCGTTGTTTGGAGCAGTGATTATACTGATGGTTAAAACAGGATAATCGCAAGTCAAACAAGGAACGCAAGATAAAAAATCGATAATTCTGGCTCACGCTAGTGACCAAGTAGATAATCATGTTTATTAGGCAATCCCATTGACCAAATAGTTAAATAATTCCATGTTACGACGAACATCACAAGTACTAACCCCCCTGGTGCTAGCCCTAATTTTGATCGGCTGTACACAGGAACAAACGGGGAACCCGCTCGATAGTCAGTTAGAACGAACAATGGTTCGGCGCTCGCCGGACCGCACCCTCGACTACTTTCAGGTTCCTCATCACCAAGATTTAGATCAAATTCCCGCCGGAATCGGTAATCCTCTCACGGAAGAAAAAGTGGATTTGGGCAAAATGCTCTTTTTTGAGACGGCCCACGGCATTGATGCCACGCATCCCGAAGGTATGCGGACATTCTCTTGCGGCACCTGCCACGTACCGAGTGCAGGTTTTACCCCCGGTAATAGTCAGGGCATAGCAGATGGGGCGCACGGCTTTGGCTTCAACGGCGAGGCTCGGCAGATGATGCCCGAATACGAAGAAGATCAAATAGATGCACAGGGCGCACGCCCGCTCAGTATGATTGGCGTAGCTTACGTACAAAATTCGATGTGGGCGGGTCAGTTTGGTGCTCGTTTCAATAATGTAGGTACGGAGCACCTGTGGAGCGGTGCTACGGAAGTGAATCATACCGGACTAGACGGTTTGGAGGCCCAAAATATTGAGGGAACGATCACCCACCGGATGCGGATGGACGAAAGCACTTTGGACGGTATGGGCTACCGCGAATTGTTTGATGCTGCTTTCTACGATTGGCCCGAAAATGCCCGCTACGGTCGGGAGGCGATGAGTTTTGCGCTTTCAGCTTACATCCGTCAGCTGATGCCTTACGATGCGCCTTACCAAGAGTGGTTGCGCGGCGACCGCGACGCGATGACGGACCAAATGAAGCGCGGTGCTTTATTGTTCTTCGGTGACGCGGGTTGTTACCGCTGTCATAACGGACCTGCCCTGAATGGTAATGTGTTTCACGCCGTTGGTGTAAATGACTTAGCAGATATCGGGGGACTTAAAACGGGTCTTGATGATCTGCGCAACCTTGGGCGTGGCGGTTTCACGCAGCGCGAGGAAGACATGTTCGCTTTCAAAGTACCACAGCTTTACAACCTAAAAGATGCTGGTTTTTATTTCCACGGTAGTAGCCATACTTCGCTGCGTAGTGTGGTAGAGTACTTCAACGACGGCGTTCCAGAAAACCCACGGGTGGGACAAGAATACATTTCTCCTTTCTTCCACCCCCTGAATCTCACGGACCAGGAAGTGGAAGATTTGACGGAGTTCATCACCTACGGTCTTTTTGATCCGAATATGGATCGTTACGTACCGGAGACGGTGCCGTCTG
>JBCDIR010000373.1:0-4224 GCA_038748735.1 Bacteroidota bacterium
ACGCTCAACCAGCGTTACCAACCCAACTTCAGCCCGGCGGACGAGGAGGGCTATATCACTCTCAGTTCCCACAACAAAACCACCCGCGCGCTCAATACCGCCAAATTGGAAGCTTTAGAAAAGAAGGCTTACACCTACCAAGCCATCGTGATGGGCAACTTCCCGGAGTCCATGTTTCCGAACGAAGCTAAGCTGACTTTCAAAGTTGGCGCACAGGTGATGTTTAATAAAAACGATACGGGAGAACGCTTGTATTACAACGGAAAAATTGGCGTTATCACCGATATTTTTGGCGATGAAATCCGCGTGGAATGCCCCGGAGACGAAGAAGCGATTGACGTGCTACCCGTCACCTGGGAAAATCGCAAATACGAACTGGACCCGGAGACTAAGGAGATTGAAGATAAAGTGGTCGGTACTTACGAACAACACCCCCTCAAACTGGCCTGGGCCATCACCATTCACAAAAGCCAGGGCCTAACTTTTGACAAGGTCATCATCGACGCGCAGGCGGCCTTTGCACACGGACAGGTATATGTGGCACTTAGTCGGTGCAAGACGTTTGAGGGTATTGTTTTGAAAACCCCCATTGAAAATAATAGCGTCCACACGGACCACGTAGTGCGCGATTATTCGCAAAAAGCGGAAGAAAACTCGCCGACGGAAAAGGACCTGCTAACGGATAAGCACCGCTTCCAGGCGGATGCGTTGCGGGAGCTGTTCAATTTTTCGCAAACAGAACGCGCGGCCCAGTGGTTGCAGCGGTCGCTCTTGGAGCACGAACGCGCTATTCAGGGCGATAGCCTAACCAACTTTGAGGCACTCCGAGCGCAAATGCAGGAGAAAGCCTTCGCCATTGGTAACAAATTTTTGCCCTGGTTGGAAATCTATTTCCGCGACCCCGTACTGCCGACGGAGCACCCCAAACTCAAAGAGCGACTGGAAGGCGCGGTACAGTATTTCCTGCCGTACTTGCGCTCAGAGCTACTGCCAGCCCTGCGGGAATTTCAAGTCTTGACGGACAACAAAAGCGTGCGCCAGCAGGTGGACGAGCGCTTGGAAGGCTTACAATTTTTGGTTTATACCAAATGCTGTCTGTTTGAGTCGCTCAACGAAGGTTTCGACCCTACGAACTTCATGCGGGCCAAAGCCAACGCCCAACTTGACTTTACTAAAAAGGGAGAGACAAAACCCAAACGCTTCGCCATCCCCAGCGATCTACCGAACCGCGAGCTGTACCTACAACTGGCCAAATGGCGACACACCAAGGCTGAAGACTTGGACATAGCGGCCTACCAAATTGCGGCGAATAAAACGCTGCTGGAGGTGGTCGAGGTCTTGCCCACCACCAAAAAATCGCTGTTACGCGTACGTGGTCTTGGACCCAAGCGCTTCGAGCAACACGGCCAGGAAGTACTGGACATCGTAGCGGCTTACCTAGCGGATAAAGGTATTGAGGAACACGATCTTTTCGTGGATTTGCTCACCAAAAGCTCCAGCTCGAGCGGCAGTAAACCGCACACGAGCGTCGTTACCTTGAATTTGTATAACGAAGGAAAGTCGGTAGCAGAAATTGCGCAAGAACGCGACTTGAAACCCGGAACCATCATCACCCATCTCTTGACCTGGGTGGGGGAAGGCAAGGTACCCGTCACGGCTATCTTAGCGCAGGAAAAAGTGGACATCCTGCGCCCCTACTTTGAGGCCCACCCGGATGGCTCCCTTAAAGATGCTTTCTTGCACTTTGAGGAGGAATACAGCTACAACGAATTGCGGGCGGTGCGGGCGTGGATGACGTATGAAACTTCTGGATAGCTGTAGATATGAACGAAAAGCAATCATTTTATGCGGAGTACAGTTTGGTAGATTTGATAAAAAAGGCGAGCTAAAGAAAGCGCCGATTGCTGCAAATTTTACCCGTCAACATCAACCATCTAGGGGAGTGGTTGTTGCAGTTATTATAATTTCAGGAGTTAATCATTAGGCTTTCATGAGCGATACCCAATTCTATCCTTTGAACGTTAGTCGTGTGCGGCAAGAAACCGACGATACGGTCACCGTTTTTTTTGCAGTTCCAAGTAATCAGGCCGCTACTTTTGACTATACCCAGGGCCAGTATTTGACCCTGCGCTTTACCATCAAGGGAGAGGAGGAGCGCCGGGCGTACTCCATGAGTTCTTCGCCCGTAGAATCAGAATTGGCCGTCAGTGTGAAGCGGGTGAAAGGGGGTAAAGTATCCAACTATATTGCCGATAAAGTCAAGGTAGGCACGGCGGTTGACGTCATGCCGCCGCAGGGGCGTTTTTACACGGAACTCCACGCGGATCAGCGCAAGACGTACTACCTATTCGGTGCGGGTTCGGGGATTACGCCCCTGATGTCGATTTTGAAAACCGTACTGGAAAAAGAACCACAAAGTAGTGTACACTTGCTCTACGGCAGTCGCCACGATGATGGGATTATTTTCAAAAACGCACTCGATCAATTGGAACAGCGCTACACGGGGCAGCTGAGTGTTCGCCACATCATTAGCCAACCCCGGCGTGAAAAAGCTGGGGGCCTCGCTGGGCTTTTCAAAAAAGGGAAGATCACCTGGGAAGGTCGTACGGGACGTATCAACGCTACCGAAGTGGGTGCTCTATTGGAGGACCATCCGGTGCAGGGTAGCGGTGCCGAGTACTTTATCTGTGGTCCCGGTACGATGATTGACAGTGTGGAGGCCGCTCTGCAATCACGCGGCATTGCGGACGACCATATCCACACGGAACGCTTCGTCAACGCTGCCGAAGCTGCTGCTAAAGCCGCCGCTGGCTCGGGGGGCGCGGGTCAGGTAAAAGTAACCCTCCGCAAGGAAATCATCGTCGTTGACGTTCCCCAAGATAAAACCATCCTCAACACGCTGCTCGACGAGAAGCACGATGCGCCTTACTCCTGTATGGCCGGAGCTTGCTCTACTTGCATGGCCAAAGTGACCAAGGGCAGTGTAACGATGGACGCCTGCTACGCCCTCGATGATGAGGAAGTAGCCGAGGGTTTCATCCTCGCCTGTCAGGCTCATCCCAGTTCGGACGAGGTGGAAATTACGTTCGATATTTAATAATGGCTGCGAACACCGTATCTAGGTACTCACAACCTGCTCTAGTTCGACTAGTGGTAAGATTTGCGGGTTAAGCAATAATTTTCCGGTGGATATTTCCATAATTTGAGCAAAATTTAGTAGCATTGACCAACACTAAAGAAAGCTCACCTATTTATGTCCAGATTAGACCTTATCACCATCGGAATTGTAGTTGTTTGTTTGGCCGCGCTCGGTTACTTGGTTTTCAAGATCGTTTCACTGATGAATCCGCCGGACGAACCCGTTACCACTTCCATCGAAGACAGTTACACCACTGACAATCCTGACGACCTCGTCTATACCGATGTCGGCGACGAAGATACCGACTGGGACGACGACGAAGCCAGTACCGCCATCTCCGACGAAGACCCCATGGGTGCCGACGCCGCGGGCAGCTACGCCGACACGGACGCTACGGATGAAACGTACAGCGATGCAGACGAAGCCGCAGACCCCGCCCCCGCCGACAGTGCCGCTAAAGACTTCGATAGTGGCGGTAGCAGCGGTAGCAGCGGTAGCACCAGTGCGCGCAGCTACGACAGCGCCGCCGGACGCTATATGGTAGCCGCTGGTTCCTTCCGCGTGCGCGCAAATGCCGACCGTTTGGTCAACAAGCTCCAGAGTATGGGCTACAACAACGCTCGCGTCAGCCTGTTTGACCGAGGTAGCTATGCCGTGGTTATTGTCGATCGTTTTGACAGCTTCAATAGCGCTAAAGCTATGGTCACGGACTTGGCGAAGAACGGCGTTGATGCCATCGTTCGGGAGAAAAGCTAAAGTATATGTCCAGCCCCAACTACCACAGCGAAGTACTCATCGTCGGCGCAGGCATTGCTGGCATGATTACGGCCTTGGAGCTACTCGACGCTGGTAAGCGGGTCCTCCTCCTCGACCGCGATGCGGAAGCAGAATTGGGTGGTTTGGCCAAGTGGGCCTTCGGTGGCATGTTCTTCGTAGACACCAAACACCAGCGTCGCAACGGGATAAAAGATAGTCTGGAACGGGCTAAGCAGGACTGGTACAATTTTGCCCAATTTGACGATAACGAAGTACACGGTAAAGCCTGGGCCGACCAGTACATTAACCTCTGCACTCCGCACGGCTAC
>JBCDIR010000374.1:0-4223 GCA_038748735.1 Bacteroidota bacterium
CGTTCCCATCTTCATCGGTCGTCAGTAAATCGTATACATTGGTACCGACCTCGTTGCCAAGGGCGCGGCCCATCTTACCCGTCACCGTGCGACCGTAGCCGAGGGCCAGAGCAGTCGTGCCTTTGGGTTGACCAAACTGACGTACACAAGTAGCGACTTGTTCCGTGCCGTTTACTGTTAGATTGACTTGGTCAGCTTTCCCCTTGAATTCCCACTCGTTAAGACCTTTATAAGCGGACCAACTGTTGCCACCGTCCCATTCTACGGGAATGGCCAGATAGTTGCCCCAAACGCAGCGCGTAATGGGGTCCGGCATTTCTTGTAGCCAGGGGTTGTTGGCGTGCTCCCCACCGCCCATATTGACGGTTTCGTAGAAGGTGATTTCTAGCTCTTCGCTCGTACTTGGCTTCTTGATTTTAGCCGCCGCCGTGCTCAGTCCGCTGAAGTTGAGTTCGCCAAAAGTAGCGGGTTCTTCGTTGGGCAATTCAAAAATACCGTCGTGCAGAATAGCATCCCAAAAACGCTCGAAGCTCAGGTAGCGGCCTTGAACGGTGAAAACAGTATTTTCCCAGTGCTGCTTTACGTATTCGAGGTAGGGCTGGTCAGTAGTGCGGTCAAGTTTATCACTCTTAGCCCAAACGAGCAAGCTCTCCGCCGACTGGCGCGTACCCTCCCGACCAACGGCCTGGAAGATGGGTGTAATAGCGGGCTGAATGAGGGAGTAAATCCCCTGCTTAGGCTCGGCATCACCCCAGCTTTCGAGGAAGTGGTGCGTCGGTGCAACTACGTCGCAGAGTACCGCCGTTTCGTTCGGTAGCGGGCTACAACTGACCTTAGTTTTTACTTTATCCAGTGCCGCACGGAAACCAGCGGCGTTGGGTGCGTTGTAAGCGGGATTAGCGTCGTCCAGTACAATCAGTACGTCGACTTTCCCTCCTTGCATTTCTTTGATGAGCTTGGTCATCGCTAGGTCGCTTCCTTGACGCACCATCAGTGGGTTGTCGCGGGTGATCGTTTTGCCGTAGTTACCCAGGGCATTGTTGATCGCGTTGACCAGAATTTGCTCATTCTTATTGTTTGAACCACAAACAACGAGGCTTTTACCCCGTGCAGCTTTCAGTTCCTTAGCGACGGAGGCTGCCTTAGCCGCTAGCTTGCTGGATAGCTTGGCGCTACCAGCGCTTGCCCCCACAACATTATTATAAAGCGCCAGCACAAAGGCTCCCATTTCGGAAGGCTTAAGTGGCACCCGGTTGTCCGCATTAGAACCCGTCAGGCTCATATAGCTTTCCACCTGGATGTGGCGCGACATTTTGGTGTTCTTACCCGTTACCTTACGACCTTTGACGTACTGATTGGTGTACTCAACGGAGGACATCCAAGTACCGAGAAAATCGCAGTCAATACCAACGATTACGTCTGCCTTATCGAAGTGGAATTCTGGAATGATCGCCTCGCCGTAAGTCGCCTCCGCAGCTTGGAGCAGCGCCGAAGAAGACACGGGGTCAAACATGACCAGTTGTGTATTCGGATGAGCGGCTTGAAAGTCCTTTACTACCTGCTTAGTAGACGGGCTGAGGATGGTATTAGCCACGATGCGTACGCTTGACTTCTCGTTGAGTACAGCGTGCAGCTTGGCGTCAACGTCTTTCCAGGTGCTGCCTTCGGCGGCATCCCCCATGCCCAGTTGGGGAGCGTCGTAACGACTGGTGTCGTACAAGCTCAGTACACTCGCTTGCGTACGCGCACAGGTACCACCACTGGTAATAGACGACAAACTGTTGCCCTCCACTTTGATGGGGCGACCTTCGCGGGTTTTCACCAAAATTGGGCAGTAATCACTACCGCTGATGTAAGTAGAAGCGAAGTAAGTAGCTACACCGGGTACGATGCTATCGGGCTTCACAACGTAAGGAATGGCCTTCCGTACGGGAATCTCACAAGAAGCGAGCGATACCGCACCGATACCAAAACCGAGGTACTTCAAAAAGTCACGACGGTTGGATTCCATACGCAGATCTGCATCGCTAGAACCCGCGACGGGCAGCTCTACAAATTCCGAATTTTCGATCTGGGCCAATTCTTCCTGGTGGCTGAACTGATCCGTTCCGATCCAGACGTTATTTTGCGTTTTCTTCATTATATACTTTAGCCGAACGGGCTTGATTTTTTCAATAAAAAGGGTGAATCAACTACGAGTGTCTAACCTATTAGTAGTGACACTTCTGACACTCTAGTCCGCCAATATCTTCGACAGTAACTTTTGAGCGAGCGCCGGATTGCAGTTCCTCGTGGTAATTTTCGTACGCTTGGTAGTATTCGTTGCCCGCAAACTTGACTTCCGTCTGGCGGTGACAGTTAATACACCAACCCATGGATAATGGCGAGTATTGGTACACTTCTTCCATTTCCTGCACTTGACCGTGACACGTTTGGCATTCCACCTGGCCCACCGTTACGTGCTGCGCGTGGTTGAAGTAAGCGTGGTCCGGCAAGTTGTGGATACGTACCCACGGAATGGGACCGTAAACAGATTCTTCCCCTTCGTTAGTCGTATGCGTTAGGGCCGCGTCGATCCCCGCTAGCTGCTCGTCGACAAGTGCTAACAGCTCATCCCCTTCGTATTCTTCGTTGTTTTGCTGCTCAATCCAGCGGCTGTATATCTTCAGCTGGTCTTCTTTGGACAACTCCGCGTAATCTTCCAGATATACGTCATCAATCGGATCGTAACCGACGGAAGCGTAAATCTTCGTCAATTCTGCCGTACCGTGCTGCGAGCCTTTTTTGATGGCGCGGTGGCAATTCATACAGGTATTTGCTGCGGGAATGACCGAGTGCTTGGAGCGGCGCGCACCGTCGTGACAGTACTGACACTCAATCTGCTGCATGCCCGAGTGCGTCGCGTGTGAGAACTGGATTGGTTGCGTCGGCTCGTAACCCTGCTGGCGACCGAGCGAGATGGCATTGCTCACCGTGGTGTAGCCGCCGAGTACGACGAGAGCGAAGATCACGAAAGCGATCATGCCGCGACTGGTCAGTACCTCCGCTAGGGTGCGGCGTTGTACGGCTCCCCCCGTTTCCTTGACCTTCACCATGTAGTTCAGGTTAGAAACAACGCGGGCAAGAATAACGGCCAAGAGACCGAGTAAACCAGCTAGCGTAATGAACAGCCAGGTGTTGTCGGTTTCCTCTACATCTACAGCGATTTCTGGACCAACTGTAACACCACCGGGCGGTACGTAAGTACCGGTGTAGACGGCATCAATGTAGGCAAGCGTATTAGCCAACTCATCATCCGTTAGGTTAACGAATGAATTCATGACTACAGGCCCCCACTCTGCCCACAATTGTGCAGCACGTTCGTTTTCTCCCTCGGCGATCATCGCCTGTGAATTACGAATCCAGCTGTAAAGAGCTTCGTTGCCCCCGTAATCAGCCCAGCGCTCTTCCGAACCGCCTACGGCCGGGCCGGTAATATTGCTTTTCTTGTCACCCGCGTGGCAGGTAGCACAATTGTTGCGGATTATTGCCTTACCAGCCTCTACATCCTGCGCAGCAAGCGACAGGCTGCCCAGGGCCAGCACGAAAAGAAGTAAAAATCGGTGTATCAACGACTTAGTTGTCATCTGGTGTGACTTTATTTATAATGTCGGAACTATATTGTTATGGGCTTTTCAGCTCATTTGCCGCAAAGATACCTTTTGTGACACTATTATAACAAAGTATTTGTGAAACTAACACTCTATTTAGACTTCGTCCAAATAAGAACTTTTGCGCGATGAGCCAGTCTTTGGCTGCCTCGCCGTTCAGTGCGTGGCACGGGCGGTTTTTTGCTTTATAGCAACAGCTTGGGGTTAGGGGTAGTTCGGTGGGGGTAATACTTAAATGGTAGCAAATTTATAACGGTGATGAGCTAAACCTAGCCGTTTCAGTCCGCCTAATTGACTTCAGGTGGAGCCTTTACCTTGCTGCCCAAAGCTTTTTAGAGCAGATACCAAAAGGGAAAGTAAAAGATTACAGACGAATCGAAAATATTGACTAAATACGTTATACAAGCCACCAGTAAAAAACTTACGCTTCCTCGTCAATACCAGCATCAACAATTAAGGAATCAATGATGTGAGTAGGTAAATATTTACATCCTGATCGTTGTACTCCTCAACTTTGATATTGATGTAATAGATAAGACTTGTTCTGCTAGGCATGAATGAGCGAAAGTGTAG
>JBCDIR010000375.1:0-4221 GCA_038748735.1 Bacteroidota bacterium
CGTGAATATAACTGATCTCTTTCAACTTTAGTGCGCCTTCCAGTGCCACTGGAAAATTATAGCCTCTGCCGAGGTAAAGCGCATTATCGCTGTCTTTGATCTCTCCAGCAATGTACTGGATTTGCTCGTCTTTGGCTAGTACTTGCTGAATTTTTTCGGGTATCCGTTCCAACTCCGTGAGTAATTGCTGAAAGTAGGAATTAGAAATGGTGCCCCGGTTCTGTGCCATCCGCAGTGCCATCATCGTCAGTAGGCTCACTTGGCCCGTGAAGGCTTTAGTAGACGCCACCCCGATTTCCGGCCCCGCGTGAATGTAACAACCCGCGTCCGTGATTCGTGCGATGGAAGAACCAACGGAGTTGACAACTCCAAACAACATCGCGCCCTTTTCCTTGGCCAATTCCATGGCCGCCAGGGTATCCGCCGTTTCTCCCGATTGTGAAATGGCGATTACCATATCCTTCTCGGTAATGATGGGGTTGCGATAGCGCAGTTCGGAGGCGTACTCCACCTCGACGGGGATGCGCGCCAGGTCCTCAAATAGGTATTCGGCAATCAGCCCCGCGTGCCAAGATGTGCCACAAGCGGCAATGATAAACCGATCGGCCTGCGTAGCGCGGTTAATGTATTCTTCTAACCCACCCAGGTGAATCCAGCCGTTTTTCGCGCTAAGGCGACCACGCATGCAGTCGGAGACGGTGCGGGGTTGTTCGTGAATTTCTTTGAGCATGAAGTAATCGTAACCTCCTTTTTCGAGTGCTTCGATCTTCAGGTCTAGCTTTTGTACGAAAGGCGTCTGCCGCTCATTTTTGATGGTGCGCAATTGTAGTCCCTCCGCCAGCGTAATCGTCGCAATTTGTTCATCATCCAAATAAACCACGCGTTTGGTATACTCGACAATGGGCGTCGCATCCGAGGCGAGAAAGAATTCCTTTTTCCCCAGCCCCACCACGAGCGGACTGGCCTTGCGAGCCGCCACAATCTTGTTGGGATCATTGCGGTCAATAACGACAATGGCGTACGCTCCGTCGACGCGGTCCAGCGCCAAACGAACGGCTTCTTCTAGCGTCAGTTTGGCCTCGTCCTGAATGGCCTCAATGAGGTGGGTGAGGACCTCCGTGTCCGTATCGCTCTCGAAGGTGTGACCTGCTTTGAGCAAAGCTTCTTTGAGCAAAGCATAGTTTTCGATAATACCGTTATGCACCAACGCTAAGCGGCTATTCCCCGAGGTGTGCGGGTGAGCGTTGACGTGATTGGGTGGCCCGTGAGTAGCCCAACGGGTATGCCCGATGCCGATACTGCCCTGTCGGTCCTTATCGGACGCAAAATCAATGAGTTCTTGTACTTTTCCTTTACGCTTGTAGACTTGTAGCCCCCCGTTGAGCAGTGCCACTCCTGCGCTATCGTACCCGCGATACTCCAATCTTTGCAATCCTTTAATGAGGATAGGATAAGCTTCACGCTGACCTAGATAGGCTACAATTCCACACATAGTTTTGGGGTTTTACGTTGAATAATACACCACTGAATAACCCAAAATGTAGGGTAAATACCGGTGAATAAGTGCTTACAAATCGGTATACGAAACTTTGAGGACCGCACGATTTTCCGCTGCTCCCGGACCTCGGAAAATGACACGAGCAGGATTGCCAGCGCGTACATTAGGTCTCAAATATAGGGTTTCTGGAACAGAACCGTCAATTAAAAACTGGGTATGAATACCGATGTTCATTCGGTAGACCTCTCTTCCATCGTCCAATTCCACCAAACGCCCACCGAAATTTTGAAACTCAAACTGCCGGTCTACGTCTTCAATCTGTACTTGATTACCGTCTTCATCAAAGTAGAAAATCCTGATTTGATCAATTAAACGATTGAAATCGGTGTCGTAGCCTGGAACGTCGGCTATCGTCAGCTCCAATTGGGCTTGATTGATGATTCGGCCCGTAAAATTCTTTACGTTTGGCAGCTCTAAGGCGATGTAGGTCCCCGCTAGGCCTTGCAAAAACAACAATTCGTCCATACTCGGATCGTCGATGGCCGCACCGGCAAAAGACCCCGTGTAATCATGTTGGTAGGTATTGACACAAAGCCCCGCGTTGCGTACTTCCAGCCGGTAGTTTAACGTATCTAATCCAGTGCGGTAATAAAATTGAATACCCGCCACACTTTGCGCGTTACTGAATAGGCCCTTTAACATCGCAAAACTGAGCAGTCCTTGCGTTGGGCTACTCGCTTTGACGTGTATGCCATTGAAGAAGTCCAAAAACGGTTCGTCAGAACCCGAGGCAGGACTCATTATACTGGTATCCTGAGATAGGATGAATTGTCCTAGCGAAGGGTCAAGTGGAATTCGTAAGTGCGGAAAGCGAATAGCTACGGTATCGGTGCCGGCGGAGACAATAGCCTCCCGAATGAAAACAGTATCCTGGAAATCCGGCACAAACGTCTTACTACCCAAAAGGGCACCCGTTTGCAAGCTGACGTCAGAATAGAACAGATAGGCAGTGCTGTCTGAGTCAAGCGAAGGAGCGATGATGCGTTCCGTAACTTCGTACGCTTCCAGGGTGAAAGGCATATCCAAACGACCGTAACTCCCCGTAGAGTCGTAGGGAAGGATTAGCACCACGGAGTCAATAACCGAATTTGACCCAAAGTTTTCCACTGGTAGTAGACCTTCATCTAAATCACTACGAAGCAGTCGTGGTTCGAAGTAGATAGAGGCTTCCGTCGTGCCAAAATACGGATCTTCTGTACGCCCGACCAGAAAGTTAGACATAGAATAGATGTCATTCTGTGTCTCGCTGAGCGGAGCTATGAGAGTTAGTACCGAATCCCCAACAACGGTTCGCAGCGCTAAGTCAAAGGTATCAGTAAAGCCCACACTAGCGCGGTCTTCATCCAACAAATCCGCTCCCACGTCGAGTGGGTCTGTACAGTTTTGCAGACTAAAAATAAGGGTAACAACAATAACGGCTAACAGGCCGCGCAACATACTATTCATACGATTTCCAAAGGGAGTTTACAAACCTTATTGACATAAGTTACCCACCATTAGACCAATAACAGTGCTAATGGTGGGCAAACAGGGACAGCGAACCAGCCGGGGCGGGCCTAGCTCTCCACTTCCTCCGTCAAGAGGGATTGATAGAATTCAATAACTTTTCCTCGGTGGTTTTCCGCCTCGTAGTCCATTACGGGTTTGTCCGTATTGGCTAGGAATTCATCTAGCGGAGCGGCCAAATTTTCACCACCACGAATGATCGCGTCTACGTATTCCACAACGCCCAAATCGAGGCTTGCTTCGGTAGACTTGCTGTAATGGTGCAAATCTTCCTCCGTCAGGTTATTGATGGAAGCCTTTTGTACAAAATCATCGCTGAAGCTAGCTGCGTAGTCTTTACTTTCGTAGGCAGAATAGACAATCTTAGCTTGCTCAAACAGCGGTTCGTTCTTGTAGGCCGTCTTCAAATACAACGGAATGAGACTGGTCATCCAGCCGTGGCAGTGGATGATGTCTGGTGGCCAACCGAATTTCTTAACCGTTTCCAACACGCCCTTACAGAAGAACACCATGCGGTCTTCGTTATCGGCAAAAGGCTGTTCGTCCTCATCATCGAAGATGAACTTGCGCTTAAAGAAGTCTTCATTGTCCAAGAAGTAGACTTGCATACGGGCCTCGGGCAAGGAAGCCACCTTGATGATGAGCGGATAATCGTCGTCATCTACAATAATGTTCATCCCCGATAGGCGAACAACTTCGTGTAGGCGATGGCGACGCTCATTGATGGTGCCAAAACGAGGCATGAGTACCCGAATCTCCATCCCTTTCTCTTGCACGTGTGGAGCTAGCTGGCGTACCGTTTCCGAGACTTGCGTCAGGGCGGTATATGGCTCCATTTCTTGGGTTACAATCAGTACCTTCTTTTTACTCATAGATTTGCAAACGCTATTAAGCGACGGGATGATTAGCCATGAACGCTATGCGATACGCTCACTACTAGCCGTCGAATGAACTAGTTAGATTAGAAATTAAAAACTCACCAATATTTGACCTAACAAGCTGGCGACGTTAATTTCAGGGTGCAAAGATAGTAAAAATCAAGCACTTACGGATGTTTTACCCGCATCCAAAACGGGGACTTCCGCAAAACGGTTATCTTTACCCATCCGCTTTCGGACGGTAAATTGTTTTATACCTATTATTTATGTACGTATTTC
>JBCDIR010000376.1:0-4208 GCA_038748735.1 Bacteroidota bacterium
AATTACTGGTGGCACAATCGCTCGGTGGAGAATGGACGGGGCAACTGTGGCAAACGGGCGCTACGGACACCTTTACGTACACCCTTTACCTCCAGCAAGCCGGTAACGCGATCAGTGGGCAAGCCCGCTCTACGACTGCGGGCGGTGGGCCAATGGGAGCCTTCGTACTCAGCGGACGCTGGGAGGACGGTCAACTCACCCTCCAAGAAGTGGAGCAGTTGCAGCCTAAAGACGCTAAGTGGTGCCTCAAATTTTTACAGCTTACGGCTGTGTCAGAGAAAAACAATGCTTTCACGGGTAGTTGGACGGCCACCGGGTGTAAACCTGGCAACCTGCGCATTTTCCGTCAAGGTGCTGCCGTGGAAACCGAAATTCCTTTCGAGTTCCCCGGACGCTGGACGGGGCAGTTGACCCAAACCGATCGGGAATACGGCTTTTATTACGAACTAAAGTTGAATGCGGACGGCACGGGTACCTCCCATATCGTCAGCGAAGGGGCGGGCGGAGAAGCGACCCACGCCCTCAACTGGCAACGCACGGACGACCAAATCACTTTCCGCGAAAGCGAAGTCATCAAACGTACGGACCCCAAGTGGAAATGGTGCCTCAAAGCGGGCCAACTCACCCTCAACCGCCAGGGCCAACAGTACGAAATGAACGGTAACTGGAGCGGCTACATGGAGCATAAAACACCCCAAACGGGGGCCTGCGCACCGGGCGAGCTATTCCTCCAAAAACCCGTCCTCACGCGTACCGTTACGCAGCAGATTGCCCCTCAGCAACAGCAGTACACCCAGCAAACCCAGCGCGCCGTCAAAGTGGACCGGGTGCTGCAAGTTCAGAGCGACCAAGTCCGCCTCAAAGTCTGGGACAACGGCATCGTCGACGGCGATATCCTCACGCTCTTCCTGAACGGCGAGCAAATCCTGGACCACTACCGGGTGAATAAACGCAAATGGAGCTTCCCTGTTAACATTCTGCGGGGCGAAAACCTCCTCATCCTCCACGCCGAAGACCTCGGCGACATCTCTCCCAACACGGTAGCGGTCGCCATCGACGACGGCGTGAGCGAGCAAATCGTCATTATGAGTTCCAACCTCGAAGAAAGTGGCGCTATTTTGATTCAGCCGTTTGTACACGGGGAGGAGTAGTCGCTTGTCCCACGTAGCACAGTCTGCCAGTATACGGTGCTTCTGACGTGTCCCTCTACCCAACCCAAAGCGAGTGCAACGAAGCGATCCCTCTACCCAAAGCGAAGCGGTCCTCCACCCGGTATAGTTTCAAGACTGAAAAACCCTTTCCCCCAGCCTGTGTTTATTAACTATTCACATCATCTTATTCCCCATGATCGACTTTTCCACCGCCTTTTCCATCGTCCAGCAGCGCGCCACCGACTTCGGCCTAACGACTGTTCCACTGGACCAGAGCCTCGGGCGCGTCCTGCGGGAAGACTGGCGCACCGACCGACCGCTCCCCCCTTACGACCGCGTCACGATGGACGGTATTGCTATTCTACACGCCACTTGGCAAGGCGGACAACGCAGTTTCTCCGTGGCGGGTGTAGCCGCTGCGGGTATGCCGCAGCAGACCTTGGACAATCCTCAGCACTGTCTGGAAGTCATGACGGGCAGTATCCTACCCCAAGGTTGTGATACCGTTATCCGCTACGAAGACTTGACCATTGCCGACGGAACGGCAACCATCAACGTGGACCACTTGCGCTTTCGGCAGAATGTGCATTTTAAAGGAGAAGATCGCAGCGCCGGAGAAGTAGTTGTTCGTAAAAACACCCGCATCTCCGCAGCGGAGATTGGCCTGGGGGCCAGCATTGGCCAAACGCAGGTACCCGTGGCGCGCCTCCCCAAAGTGATGGTCCTCTCGACGGGCGACGAGCTGGTCCCCATCGACCAGCAACCACTTGCGCACCAGATTCGCCGTTCTAATGTCTACCGTATGTTAACTACGCTCCGCGGTTTCGGTATCGCAGCGGCGAGCGACCACCTAAACGATGACCTAACGGAAATCCGCACCCAACTGGGACGCTACCTAGAAGAGTACGACGCCATTTTGCTCAGCGGAGGCGTCTCCAAGGGTAAGTTTGATTATCTGCCGCAGGTACTCGACGAACTAGGTGTTGAAAAACTGTTCCATAAAGTACGACAGCGCCCCGGCAAGCCCTTCTGGTTTGGTCACTTTCAGGATCGTTGCACGCTTTTTGCCTTTCCGGGCAATCCCGTTTCTTCCTTTATGTGTTTGCAACGCTACTTTGTGCCGTGGCTGGAACGTAGCTTGGGTTTACCCCCAATACCTCCGCAGTACGCCGTCCTCACCGAAGACGTGCCGTTCAAACCGGATTTAACGTACTTCTTACTCGTTCAGCTCACTTCGGCTCCGGACGGACGCTTACTGGCTAAGCCCAGCAAAGGGAACGGTTCGGGAGATTTGGCGAACCTAGCGACTGCGGACGCATTTGTTGAATTGGCCCGCGGACAGGACGTCTACCCTAAAGGAAGCGTTTTTCCCGTGTGGCGCTACCGATAAGGTTAGACAACTATTTCCCTCACCGCTTATTCGCCAAGCGGTATTCGCAATATTTTACGCCTTTTTCCATATTGTCCAACTCCGCGCGCATTTGTGCTTTCTGCCGTTTGGCCGCCGCCAGCGCAGAACGTAGGTAACGGATACCTTGCTGGTAAGTCTGTTTGGCACGACGCACATCCGCCTCGACGTAAATTTCGGGCGTAGACCAGCCCCAGGCTACTTGGGCAAATACGATGCTGGCCCGGTGATAATTGTTGACCGTTGGCCGAAAGGCACAAATCTGTTCCCACTCCCTGATTCGTTGCTGTTCGATAGTGAGTTGACTGAATTGAGCAATCGTATCTCGAAAGTTAAACGAAGCGACGGCGGTCCCCTGCATCTCCGCAAAATTGTCGTGGCTTACGAAATCTTTGTACGTGATGGGTTGCTCCAACAATTGCCACTGCGGATTACCCGCCAAGTGACGGGCTCGAAAATCATCAGATTCCACCAAAACTTCCTGCGGCTTGATTTCTGGAATAAAAATTAGCCGTCCACTTTTATTGGTAACGGAACCACTGCCCCAAGTAACGTCCACAAATAGATAAGCATCATCGATCTTGACGACGTTCCACGCGTGGTTGGTCCCATTGGGAAAACCGCCGTCGTAACCGTAGCCTTTGGCGTAGCCACTCACTACGTAGCACGCTATACCCGAACGGTCACAAAACGCTTTGTACAAACGGGCGTATTCCTCGCAAATGGCCTTGCGGGTTTTCAAAATATCACGGCCCGTTTCCCGCAAATCGCCGGACTGAAAGCGTCGAACGTCGTAGGCAATATTTTTGGCCATCCAGTAAAAAAACAACTCAGCACGCTCTCGTTTGTTAGCTGCTGCTCCAACCAGATAATCGTGTATAGTGGCTACTTCGTTATTCGTTCGCGGACAAGCCTCCGCGTGCTGTAAAAGACGGGAATTAATTTCGCCCGCTGCTTGACTCCAGCACAAAAACGGCACGAAAAGGACGGTAAACAATAGCGCGTTAGCTAGTGAAAGGATGGAGGTAGCGGGAGCGTTTTTCATTTCGGAGTTTTTATAGCACAAAGGGGGTGTATTTCATTTTGTCGCTGTACTGCTTCGGATTACACAGAGCCCACGAAGTAAACGCAGAGGTTTTTTCTTGTATTTGCGACGTTTTGAAATGCACCTGCGCAAAGTTAGAGCTGATCGATATTATACTTATTAACGCCATCAATCAACAGATAGATGCTCTAGCTAAATCAGCTGGTGTAAAATACTACCACTATCTACGGAGAATATCCAAAAAAAATCGGTCACCTCCCGCAGGAGACGACCGATTAAAATTTTTCAATTGTCCTCAAGAACATACCACTCTGTTCTCTTTATAGTGTTTGTTACTAAGGTGAGGGAGGAATCACAAGTGTGATGACCCATTCAAAAAAACACAGTTTCGGGAGATTTCTTAAAAGGGTACTTTTCAAAAATCGAAGTCAAAAGTCAGTTAGTCTAATAGACTTGTTCAGTTAGGCATGAATGAGCGAAAGCGCAGAAAATTTTATTTTGAACGAGGCGAAAAACGTAGGCGATGCCTTAGCATCAGCGAGGCTTTTCAACGAAGTGCAAAGTAAAATTTGCCGCTTGCAGCCATTTGAGGCTCTGAGTGAAC
>JBCDIR010000377.1:0-4202 GCA_038748735.1 Bacteroidota bacterium
CAAGACAGAATTATGAGTAAGCAGCAGAAAGGATATCATTTTTCCAATTTTCAGGTTACGTCTTATCACACATACAGCGGATGGAAAATCTCCTGTTCGCCAAATCCTCAATGGGGTGAGCGTGTAACACTTCGTTGGTCACGTATCCCGATTGCTCAAACGTTAAGCCTTCACCGGCGTAGAGGTGCGCGTGATAGTACTCGTCGTATTTGTTAGTTTGGTTGATCCAGAAAGTAGTTGCTTGTCCACTACCTACAAAGAAGCGTTTTTGCATCTGGTAACCCGCCCCCCGAATGGAGAGACCCGATTCATTCGTATGCTGAACGGGATTATCCCAGTAGACGGTATCTAGTAGAGCATAGATAGAGTCGTTCCGGAAATTAGCTTTAAGCGTATGCCAATCCGCAAGCGTTGGCACACGCCAGCCCGCTGGACAAGCCGTTTCCAGCTCGCTACTCGAAAACAACCGCCCGTACTTCGTGCAATTGATCGGTTTGTTACGATAACAAATGGAGTGAGGAGTTACTAAACGTAAGTTTTCTGTAAACCAAACTTGCGCTCCCACCTCAACGGTACCGTAGCGATTTCCGTCTCTTGCGTCCACCAATAATTGCTCGTGAGTTACGGGTAACGCTGCCACTACCCGCCGGTGCTTGGCCGTAGCTTCGCACGCCAGTAGGCCGAACAGTAGCACAAGAATAGTAAGATATGGTTCGGATGTTCTCATCTTGTGACAAACGGCTAGTGCTTTGTTGAGGCTGAAGTTACGGGTAAGGTATTAGCAGATTTTGTTGTCAATCCAGGCGAAGGTTCCCGCGCATAGCCTAAGCTATGCAAGGGGTTCTTCAACGCAGAGTGGCGGCAAAAGATGCCATAGATTACCCATAGATTTAGTGTTAACAAAGCACTAGGTACTAGGCTTTACCGCTTCCGTCGTCCGCCGAGGATACCGAGCAGCCCCCGCGCCAACTCCCGCGCCAGGGTACGTCCGATCTGGCGCGTCGTCGTATTGCTCATCACTTTTTCAAAGGTGGATTTTTCCTTACGGCGACGGCCACGACTGCTCGTTGATTTGCGCGCTTTTTCGCGCTCCTCTTTCAGTTCTGCTTGTCGCTCCGCTTCCTGGGCCGCTTCGATCTTTTTGCCGAGGATTTCCTTGGCGCTTTCGATATCGACTTCCTCATTGTATTTTTTCACCAAAGGCGAATCCTTGACTAGGGCATTGATTTCCCGCGTGGTCAGTACGTCCATACGGGACTGCGGTGCGCGCAGCATCGTGTGGGCCAGCGGCGTAGGAATACCCTTCTCGTTCAGCGCAGAAACGAGTGCCTCGCCGATACCGAGTTCGGTCAGGAGTTGGTCGACGTCGTAATAGTCCGTGAGTGGATAGTTTTGGGCGGCTAGTTTGATGGCTTTGCGGTCTTTGGCGGTAAAGGCCCGGAGCGCGTGTTGTACTTTCAAGCCCAACTGCCCGAGGACGCTGTCCGGAATATCTGCTGGGTTTTGCGTCACGAAAAACAGCCCGACGCCTTTCGAGCGAATCAACTTGACGATGGCTTCTATTTGTTCCAAAAGGGCATCCGAAGCTTTGTCAAACACCAAGTGGGCTTCGTCAATGAAGAGGACCAATTTAGGTCGGTCGGTATCTCCTGCTTCCGGCAAAGTGGCGTATACTTCGGCCAGCAATTGCAACATAAAAGTCGAAAACAACTTCGGTCTATCCTGGATGTCCGTCAGGCGAATAATGGAAATGATGCCGCGGCCCAGTTCGTCCTGCCGCATCAGGTCTTCTACCTCGAAGGAACGCTCGCCGAAGAACAATTCTGCCCCCTGTTGCTCCAGTTCCACAATTTTACGCGTGATCGAACCCACACTAACGGTCGACATACGGCCGTAGTCTTCCTGTACCTCTTCCTTACCTTCCCCCGTGAGGTATTGGAGTACTTTTTTCAAATCGCCGAGGTCAACGAGGGGGAGTTTTTTATCGTCGCAATACTTGAACGCCACGGCCATGATACCGGACTGGGTATCGTTTAAGTTGAGTAGCTTAGAAAACAACACGGGGCCAAATTCAGACACCGTCGCCCGTAGCCGTGCGCCCTTTTCTTCCGATAAGGACAACAATTCTACCGGACTACCCGACGCCTCAAAGGGAATACCGATGGCCGCGTGCCGCTCGTCGATTTTGGGGTGCCCACCGGAGGGAACAGCCACTCCACTCAGGTCTCCTTTGATGTCCATCAAAAGACTCGGAACACCGTTGGCCGACAGCTGCTCGGCAATGATTTGTAGCGTCTTGGTCTTACCTGAGCCCGTCGCCCCCGCAATCAGTCCGTGACGATTGAGCGTACCCAGCGGAATCCGAACGAGGGTTCCCGTTTGCGTTTCACCGTCGAGCATGGCCCCGCCCAGGATCATACTCGGGCCTTCAAATTGGTAACCACCATTAATGGTTGCGAGGAATTGGTCTTTGTTGGACATATTGTTTATCTGGTCGTTATGCGAATTAAAACCTAAGCGTGACTTCTCTGAGGTCCACTATTGAGTTAACTACTAAGATTTCGGAGAAATCTCACATTTGTAGACCATATTGGCAGAGATTCCCGCGACTTCGGAGGTGCTATGTTAAAAACCAAGTCAATCGAGAAGTTTTTCGTAAATTTATAGTAAGAAAGCCGTCTAGGTAACTAGATGAGCTACGGTAGGCGAACCATGGAGTTCGCCTACTCCATTTAGTGTCCTCAGGCGGTGAATTTCTGGGTCATACATTTGCTGGGATTGATGGAGGCCAAAGGCTACGAGTAGGAGTTTTCTTTGTACAGCCATAAGTGCTTTATTTGTATTGCCATGTCGTTGTAGACAGCGTTGGTAAATGTCTTGGAATACACCTGGTTTGCTGATGGCGCCCACGGCAGGCATATACAGGGCACCCCGCAAATGAGCGTTGCCCCTTTTCGATATTTTGCTTTTGCCTTTAATGGAGGAGCCCGACTGCCGTTCTACCACATCTAAGCCCGCATACTTAATGAGTTGATTGCGATTTTCAAAGAGTTGGAACCCACTTGTTTCCGCTAGAATAATAGAGGCGGTCACTACTCCTATGTAAGGGACAGAAGTAAGACGGGTGATCTGCTGGGACAAGTCGTTATCTTGATGCTTCAATTGCGCTATGTGGGCCTCAATTTGGTCAATTTGATCATTAAAAAAATCTAGTTGAAGGTTAAGACGCTCCAGTATATCCTTCTGGGGTCGAGCACTAGCACGCATTGCACAACGGCGATTCGTAACCTGAGTTCGCATTTTGATAAGGTCCTGACGCTCACGGGTTAATTCTCGTAAGCGACGCATTAAAGGACTAGCTGGCAACCAAGCATCTAGCACTTGACAGGCTCCGTAATGAGCTATGATCGCCGCGTCAATCGGGTCTGTTTTAGAGAACTGGTTAAGGCTACGAGCAAAGTGTTTAATCCGATTAGGTAGAACAATACAAACCCGATAATGCAACTCGCACAAGTGGTAGGCTAAGGCTTCATGATAACGTCCGGTAGCTTCCATTACCACCTGCAATAAAACCTCGCTATCAGACCTTTTGTCGATCCATTTGACCAATTTCTTGATGCCACTGAGTGTATTATCAAACTTGCGTTGACCGACCTTTTTCGTGGACTGATTTTTGTACATCACTTCAAAATAAACGACCAATTCTGCCTTAGAAACATCCACGCCAACACTCTGATTTAAAATTTCCATACTTTAGTGTTTATTAGATGATAAAAAGCGAAGAACTTCCATCGTCTTTCCTCGTAAGCGTTATCGTCTCTAGTTGCTAAATTGTATACTGAGTTAAGTGCTATCGTGACTCTAAAAGCCTCCTAGTCGAGGTGTTCAATCTCCGAATATAGCTGCTACCTTTGCGTACCGCTCTAGGGTCAAACGAACTACACTCAACTAGGAGTAAGATCGGAATTTTAGGCCGCTAAACCTAAATACTTATGATCCTGTCGCTAACATACGAGAAGTCACACTTAGCTATTAACTCGCATTGCTGATTATTATTCACCACCAAAGATCACGAGTTCACCCAGTGTCGCGGCAAACGCAATGTCTACGCTGTGGTTAACTATTTGCGAATTCATGGCTAAGTCAAGTGGCAGTAGCAGTAGCAGTAGCAACACGTTTACTAAACTTTCAAAGTTTAGTAA
>JBCDIR010000378.1:0-4192 GCA_038748735.1 Bacteroidota bacterium
AATCCACACCAGCGGTTAAGCCCGTGAGGGTAAAATCTTCGCCGCAAACGGTCGTAGTAGTGGCCACAATGTTACCAGTAACATCTTGTAAGCTAATGGTTACTTCGCCTAGGTCATCCCCAAAAGCGGTTTGAAGTTGACCACCCCAACTCAGGTCTTGGGCCGTCAGGCTAAAAGAAAGGAAACTGCAAATAAGAAATATATAACGAGTCATGATTTTTTATTTTGAGAAAGAAGAGTGAGCTACCCTTGAACTTATGTTAGTAAAGCAGCCCCTCTTTCAGACTATCAATGGAAGGAATAATTAGGATTTTTTGGGATTATACGGAGGCCGTTACTGTTTAATGAGTTTGCGGTGTGTAACGCCCAGTGGCGTACGAATCTCTAGCAGGTACAGCCCGTTCGGGAGATCAGTAAGCGCAAACGTGCGTTCGCCGGGTGGCAACTGACGTAGCAGGCGGCCGTTCATTTCACGCAGGTACAAACCGCTGATCTCCACCTCAGTGGCTTTTAACTGTACGGGACCATTCGTAGGATTTGGCGACAGCTTGATCGCGCGCAGTGCGGCGGGTTCGTAGGTACTCGTTACGCCCGTGACGAGCAAGGTGGTTCTACGGGGCGAGGTGCTTAGTTCATTTTCTTGTGCGTCGATGAGTCGGACGTTCCTGATGTTCAGGTCAATTTCTAGGTCCACCAAACCGCGGATGATGACGTCTTCCATGATGATGACTAAATCCGCAATCTGACCGCTTCCCGCTAGGTTTTGGCCGTCGGTACGGACCATCGCTACTTCGATTTCGCCGCGGGCGGGAATCTCCCGGGCCATCACCAATAAGTTATCATCGGCCGCCGTGCCGAGCCAGCCATTGGCTTCCACCCCGATCGAACCCGGAACGATCATTTCTACGGGATACGCAACCGTGAATGCGATACCGTAAGCGGCCTCGACAAAATTATCATCTGTGCCCAGGTGGATGGGGAGCTGTAACTGTACGCCCGCCGGAACGGTGTCCACCGGAATGAAAACGGGTATACCGTTGAAGCCACTCGTAGACTGGTCATCGCCGGGGGAAACGCCTTCCGCTTCTTGCCCCCAGTTGAGAGAGAGTGCGAAGGTATCTTGTGCATTAATCACTCCGTTACCGTCCGTATCGACGTGGCGGAAATTGACGTTGGTATTCGGCGTCGTTTCGGCCCAATCGGCACTCGCCTGCGCCAGCCAGTCCGTCGCGGCATTATTGCGTACGGGACCCGTAGCGCCGTGGGCTAGACCAATGTTCAGCAAATCGAAATTATTGGCCACTCCGTTGTTATCAGTATCTCCGGGCCAAACGGGTGCTCCGCCCGTGATGACGACTTGCCCATTCTCCATTTGAAACGGAATCACCTGCGTATTTTGCACGAATTCAATCGGGGTCGGAATGTTAGAGAAAGCGATACTCGCTACTCCTGCGCCGTCTTCTGCCGTAAAGCACAGTTCAAAAAGCGTAGTACCAGCGGGTAAAGTCAAACCCTGTGCGTTGGCGTCTACCCAGAGGAATTGCAGATAATCTTCGCCCGCTGGCGCGTGGTAGTTATCTTCCCCAAAGGGACTGTTACTAGGAAACGTGACCGTATTAAAGTTCAGCCATTCCGCGTCCCAGCGGATGGTGAACTGCATACCGCTGATGTTATCAAATACCTCCGCTTGAATCGGTACGCAAACGTCTCCGCCGGGCAGAACAGTAGTACTGCTAATGCCAATTTTGGCGTCAGTAGTAGTGGCATTTTCACCGTTGATAGTCACTGTTCCGTTGACAATTCCGAAACCAACCGTTTCAAAATCGGTATTCACCGCTTGAAATGGTAGGGGTTCTTCCGCAAATTGTACGGCGTATTCTCCTTCTGCTCCGGTGGCCGTAAAGCAGATTTCAAACAAAGTAGTATTGTCCACTAAGGTCATACCCGCTAGCGATTCATTGACCCAGATCGACCGTAGGCGTCCCTCTTCCAGTATTTCCGTCAGTAGGTTTTCGCCTACGCCAATGGCGCCCGCTACGGTACCTGAATAGGCTAGCGCGCTGGGGTCCCAGGCGAGGGTAAATTGAAAACCGACAATGTCCTCAAAATCACTGACGGTAACGGGTACACAACCCGTGCTGCCCTGTGCAATGGTCGTATTGCCCACCGTGAGGTCGATGATGTCGTCACCGCCGCTGTTCGTAGCACCATTAACCAATACGAGTCCTCCCTGAGTACTCACGGGTACGTTGGCTGACTCATTACGCGTGAACTCAATGGCCGTCGGGAAGCCCGTAAACACAATCGTTGATATCGCTTCCTGATCCGTTGCGGGCGTAAAGCAGATTTCAAATAAGGGACTATCCGCTCCAACGCTGGTGCCATTGGTCAAATCGGGCGAGACCCAGGCTACGGACAAACGACCGTCTTCCGCTAGCTGCGTATTAAAATCATTCGTGCTCAGTCCCGCCAGGTGGAGGTCACCCAAAGACGTAAACGCAATCACGTCTTCGTCCCACTGCAAAGTAAACTGAAAACCCTGGATGGCATCAAATCCCTGGGCGGTAACGCCTACACAAGCCGTTTCGCCGCCGCTGAGCGACGTTTCTTGTCCGGTAATCGACAGCATCACTTCCGGATTAGCAGCACACTGCACCTGGATGTTGTCCAAACTGGTAACACAACCGTCAGCGTTAGTGACCGTTACGCCGTAGGTACCGTCTTCGTTTACGATTAGGGTACTAGCAGCTTGGTTATTCGTCTCGGTCGTACCGTCGCTCCAAGTATAAGTAAAAGGTCCGGCGTCCGTTTCCCAGACCACCACCGTTAGTTCGGCGCTGGCCACGTTACCTAAACAGTCTACGTTAACACCAATATTAAGATCACCTGACTGGACTACGAAATTGCGAATGGCACTGCAATTAGTAGCGGGGTCAGTAATGGTGACAGCATAAGGTCCCGCCGCAAGATCGCTGATCGTTGCCGTCGTCGCTCCGTTGGACCAAGCAAAATCGTAGTCGCTTTCCGCCAAGGGAATGCTGATGCTACCGCCCGTTCCCCCGCTGCAACTACCGGGGGTGACCGTGGCACCGGGAACGCTTAATTCGGCACTATTTTCGAGCACGAAAGAAACTACTTGTTCACAAGCCTGCGCCGTCGTGATCGTCACGAAGTACACGCCCGCCGATAGATTATCGATACTAGACGCCGTTTGTCCACTGGACCAGCTGTACGTCAGGGGCAGATCGCTGGAGGCGGCCTCTACTTGCAAGCTAATTGCGCCATTGTTACCATCCGTACAATCGAGTTGGGTAACTTGGAAGGTGTACGGCAAGTCAGCAAACTGCTCAACAACTGCGGTAGCTTCTACGGAGCAGTCTCCCGCCAGATCCGTAACGGTGACCGTATACGAACCCGCAGCGATTTGATCTAGATCATCAGCAGTAGCGCCGTTACTCCACAGGTAAGCGTACTGTCCGCTGCCGCCACTGACGCTAGTTTCTACGCGCCCGTCGGGACTACCGCCACAAAGATCCGCGTCAACGGCGAGGCTAACGGACAACTCGCTGGGCGCACCAACGTGGAAGTTAGCCATTCCAGTCTGACCGTCCGGTCCCGTGAGGGTAAGGCCGTAATTGCCAGCCGCTAATCCGTCGACACTGGCCGTTGTATTGGCGTAGTTACCGGGACCGGACCAGTTGTAGGTCAGGCCGTCCTCACTGGCCCAAAAGTGGATACTCCCCTGTCCACCACCGACACAGGACTGTGCCTGAATGCAAGCCGTAGTGACGCTGGGGGTAGTTGTTGCCGCACCGTTGACCGCCGCGTGAGCGAAAAAGTAGTTGGGCAATACAACGTCGGGATACACCACAATTTCCGGGGATAATCCCTGCTGGCCCGTTGTCACTTGTGCCGCTCCACCGAGATAGATAAAACGTAGGTTGTAAAGGGTGGAACCATTCGCTAGGGATATTCCGTTAGTCGTGGGTTCAGTGTACGCTAAGTGTACCCTTCCCTGCTGCGTGAGTGCCGGGAGTTGATTAAAATTAGTGGGAAGCAGGAAGCTTCCCGGTAGCAATTCGATCTCGACGAAATCCAATTCCGTAGGATTCCAACTGTGGCCATACTGCATACCTACCACCTCGGTAAAGTTTTGGGTGGTCACTGGAATAGTCACGGTATCGCCTACTTC
>JBCDIR010000379.1:0-4187 GCA_038748735.1 Bacteroidota bacterium
CGTCTTATTCAGTTGACCAACGGTACGAATGAGGAATTACGCGCCCGCTTGTCCACGCTAACGGAGCGTGATCAGTACTACCGCCGCCAGATGGCTGATATTGCGCGGGACGAAGGCTGGTCGTCCCCAGTTATCCGGGAGCTACACGGTTTACAACGCGAATTGGACTCCCTCAATTTGATTGAATTAGGGTATATCATTAAAGAACACGGTTACCCAGGGCGTAGTCTCGTGGGCAACCAAGGCAGTGCGGCTATTTACATCATTCAGCGGGCGGATCTGGCCACGCAGCAAGCCTACTACCCGCTCCTGCAAACGGCGGCGGAAGAATACGAACTTCTCCGCTCCGAATTCGCCATTCTTACGGACAAAATGCGGATGGCACAAGCGTTGCCGCAGGTGTACGGTACCCAAGTTATCCGCACGGCGAATGGCATGTTGGATTTTTATTCAATAGAGAACGAAGCAGAAGTGGAAGCATTGCGCCGTGAAATGGGCCTAATGCCGCTAGTAGAATACGCTAAACGGGTAGGAATTACCCTAAAAAATTAACGAGAGTTATAGCTGCGTAGCGTAACCCTCGACTATTTTTTCCGTAGGGTTAGGTAGAATACACTGGTTGGTAAAAACGAAAGTGACAAATTGTCTTTTCGTGGCGTCTTATTTTTGGTTCCCAATGATATTGTGATTGAGCAACAACACTTGAAAATGAAGAACTTACTGACGCTATTAATTTTTGGAATGAGTCTGTTGTCCTTGACGGCTCAGGAGCAACGTCCGTCCTATTGTGACGAGTTGCCGGTCTCTTACGAAGCAGCTAGAGGTGCCGGCGAAAAGCCACGCGATGCTTTGCCCCGCTTTAGCACTACCCCTATACCGGAGTATAAAGTACAGGTCGCAGTGCTGCGCTTTACCGATCCCACTGCTTACCCCTTTCACAAGAAATTAATTGCCCGCTACCGTCCGTGTGAAGAAATTTGGGTGATTGAATCGCGGGAGAGTTTTTCGAATAAAAATCAAGCGCTAGCCCTACGCAACGAACTACGTGGCTTAGGGTACCGGGGGGCGTATTTGGTAGAAATGATGGGGTATCGGTAACGGTTGCTCACGCGTATTGACCGTTTCTACAACTAGTCTGTATCTATTGTGTAAATTAATTTAGATTTCCGATGTTTGTCGGAGACTAGAAAAGTACGGCTCATGAAGAAAGTTTACTGCTTAGGAATTATTTGGTGTTACTGTTTGGCCTTGCTGGCCCAGGATTACGACACTTATTTTATTGGTAACATGGCAGATGCTACACCTAGCCCGCAGGGCGGTGTCTGCTTGATGGGCGGTGCCACGGAGGATGATAATGCCATGCGCTGGTTTCTCAATCGCGCCAGTGGAGGAGATATTCTAGTACTGCGCGCTTCGCAGTCGGATGGTTACAATAATTACTTTTATTCTGAATTGGGGGTGAGTGTCAATAGCGTGGAAACGATCGTCTTCAATAATGCAAACGCAGCTACTGACGCCTACGTCCTTTCCCGTATCGAACGGGCCGAAGCCATCTGGTTTGCGGGGGGCGATCAGTCCCGCTACGTTGAGTACTGGCGCGGCACTTCCGTCGATGCTGCCATCAATACGGCCATTGCTGATCGCAACATTGTGATCGGCGGTACGAGCGCTGGGATGGCTATTCTCGGCGGCGCTTACTTTACGGCGGAAGAAGATACCGTCCTTTCTGACGAGGCCCTCGGTGATCCTTACGACAACCGCGTGACGGTTAGCAACGAGCCATTTTTAGCCATTCCTGGTTTGGAACAAGTGGTGACGGACATGCACTACGATGATCCGAGCCGAGAAGGTCGTCACATGACTTTTTTAGCCCGGGCGATGACGGATTTTGGTAGCACCTTTTACGGCATTGCGTGTGATGAGTACACCGCCGTTTGTATTGATGAATCGGGTCAGGCGCAGGTCTTTGGTGCTTATCCAGATTATGATGACAATGCTTACTTTTTAGTTCCGAATTGCTCCATTCCGAATAACGTACCCGAACAGTGCGTAGCGGGCCAGCCGCTGACGTGGGACCGTAATGGGGTAGCACTCACGGTCTACGCCGTTAAAGGTACCCCAACGGGTTTGTACACTTTTGATACCAATACCTGGGAAACGGGCACCGGAGGCGAATGGCAGTACTGGGCCGTTAATGCCGGTGTGTTGGACCGGACTATGGGTACGCAGCCAGATTGTAATATGGTAATGAGTACGACCACGTCCGCGGCCGCAGCTCTGGTCAAGATTTATCCCAATCCCGCCGACGACCACGTACGAATAGAAAGTACGGAAGCGTCCGTCACGTACCGCTTACTGGATTTGCAGGGACGCTTAATTCACACTTTTCAGAGCGCTCACCTCAATTACGATCTCAACGTGCAGAACGTTCCCTCGGGTACTTATCTATTGGAGTGGAGCATTGGCCACGAGCAAGCCTCACGGCGTTTGTTGATTCGATAAGTTTGCGTTCTAAACAAAGAATCCCGGATTCTTTTTTAAGCATAAAGCTCTCCGCTCTGGAAAAGCACTATGATTCAATGAGCGTCCTTCGAATCAAGTGATAAACTACACTAATAGGCACAGGTGCTAAATAGTTAATTGTACTGGCGGCCTCGCTGGGGCGCAGGTCACTTTTGCTAACCTTTAGCAATAGACAGTTTACTCCGCTGGGGTAGCATTATCTTTTTGTCTTGTAGTGTAAATTGGTTGATTTGTTAGATGTAAGTGTTTGAAAATCAATATTTTTGGGTGTTTAAAGTCTAATCAGTCATACTACTGAATAGGGAGAACAAAAATACTCCAGCGCAGCAATCTGCTTACTGAGCGCATTGGGAATATATACTGCGCCACAGCGTGGCCGCCGGTCTGATTCCCCTAAAAGACGACGCCCGAAGACTGCTATCGAATAGACCATAAGTGCCGCCGATACGAGACGGCATCCCCCTACCTGCTACCGTAGTTCAACGCAAGTTGGGCGTATCCCTATACCATCCCGTAAGACTTGCGGACGCTCCGCAACGATTCAGCACTCCAAACGAGCGGTTAAAAGTCCCCAAAACTACTGTCGAATAGACCATGAATGTTGCCCAGACGAGACGGCGTCCCTCTACCTGCTACCGTAGCCCAACGCAAGTTGGGCGTGTCCTTCTACCCCCTCTACGAATAGACTTCTTTTTTAGCGTAAGATAAGGTGTTCATCAAAAGAGAAACGACGGTCATTTGTCCAACGCCACCCGGTACGGGCGTGATGTAGCTAGCTTTGGGACTCACCCCCGCGAAATCGACATCGCCGACTAAGCGGTAGCCGCGGGCAGCGTTTGCGTCTTCCACGCGATTGATACCTACGTCGATGACAACTACGCCTTCCTTCACCATATCCGCCGTGATGGTATCCGGGCGACCGACTGAGGCGATCAGAATGTCGGCCCGGCGAGTGTGTTCGGCTAGGTTAGCCGTGCGGCTGTGGCAGAGGGTTACGGTGGCATTGCCTACCTTGTCTTTTCGAGAAAGTAAGAGGCTGATGGGCGTACCGACGATGTTGCTGCGACCCACTACTACGACTTCCTTACCCGCCGTTGCGATTTCGTAGCGGCGCAGGATTTCAAGGATACCACAGGGAGTGGCGGGAAGGTAGCAGGGTAAGCCCAGCGTCATGCGGCCCATGTTGACCGGGTGGAAGCCGTCGACGTCCTTTTTAGGGTCAATGGCTAGGGTGATTTTGTCTTCGTCGAGGTGTTGGGGGAGGGGGAGTTGCACGATAAAGCCATCGATACCGTCATCCTGATTCAATTCGTCGATGATGCGGAGAAGTTCCGCTTCGCTGATGTCGGCGGGCTGTTGAATAAGCGTGGATAGGAAACCGACCTGTTCACAGGAGCGTACTTTGTTGCGCACGTATACTCGGCTAGCTGGGTCATCGCCCACCAAAACAGCGGCCAAGTGAGGCGTTTTTCCGCCGTTGGCTACGTGCGTTTTTACTTGCTCTGCTAATTCTGCTTTGACCTGCCGTGCCAGTAATTTACCGTCCAGTAACTCCATAGTAATCGCTCGTTTTCGTGAAAGGCCAAAGATAGGAAAGCGACTTGGTTAAGCAATGTTTATAAAATTAAATCGGTAGCTTTATTAAGCTAAATGTTATTCTTCGC
>JBCDIR010000380.1:0-4161 GCA_038748735.1 Bacteroidota bacterium
CCTTGATCGCGGCGAGGACGAGTTCCGCAAAGCGCTCCGGTTGCGGTGTGTACGTATCGTCCCAATCCGGGCGGCTCTTGATTTCGATATTGTAAAACGGCAGTGGACGCTCCAAACTACGAGCGTGCAAATCAGCAGCTTCGGCAACGGCAGCAAGGGTCGGTTTGACCGTAGCGACGGGTAACTGTTCGGGAAATTTTGCGTTCCCCCGACTACCGCAATCGAAAGCTTGTATTTCCGCTAAGGTCATACGGAGTAAGCGCAGCGATTTTTCCTCTTCCTCAGTTACGGCCCGTCCGTCGGGATGGCTACAAAAGAGGGCGGCCAGCCAGGGTTCGTGCGAAACGACGACTTGACTGTCGGCACTGATAACGACGTCTAGCTCCAATGTGCGGATGGCCGGATATTCGAGTGCCTTACGGAAAGCGGGAATACTGTTTTCGGGCAGCAGGCCCCGCGCGCCACGGTGGCCTTGCCAATCAATCACTTTTTCGGTGGGTTCCACGGCAACGGTTTTTAATTTTGGAGAACAGCTGCTGCCAACGATCAACAGGCAGAGGCAGCAAAATGCTAAACGTCTCATGGGCTTTTGTATTTTTGTCGCAAGAACGGACCTTTGAAAACTAACGGCAAGTTTAGAGGGTCAAGTTAATATTAAGCTTCCGCATGACCGCCATTGTCTACTACCTGTTGCTCTATCCGCTTTCGCTCCTGCCCATGCGCGTGCTGCAAGGGCTGTCAACGGGCGTGTTTTATTTACTGTACCACGTAATTGGCTACCGTAAGAAAGTGGTTTTTGGCAACCTAACACGTTCTTTTCCCGAAAAGACCGCTGCTGAAATCGAGCAAATCGCCCGCCAATTTTACCGTCACCTCTGTGATCTGATTGTTGAGAGTGTGAAGATGTTCTCTATCCCCAAACGAGAGATGGCCGACCGCATCGACATCGCCAATCCCGATTTTTTGGCGGAAACTATCGCGCACGGGCGGCACATCATTCTGTTTGCGGGGCATTACAACAGTTGGGAGATGGTGGGTTGTGGTTTTCCGTACTTTACGGATACGCCCGTTGCGGCGCTCTATTCACCTATCAAGAATAAATTTTTGGAACGCGTCATGACCCGTTCGCGCAGCCGCCACGGTCTTGAAATGATCCCTAAATCGGAAGCCAAAACGATGTTTGCTACCCGTCCCGAACCGACGATTTTTCTCTTCGGCGGCGATCAATCCCCCAGCTCGCGGCGTAAAACCTTCTGGATGGAGTTTCTGAATCAGGAAACTGCCGTTGCTTTTGGTACCGAGCGTTTCGCTAAGGAGCACAACTGCGTGGTCATCTACGGTCACATTCGTAAGCAAGCGCGTGGCCGCTACGACATCGTCCTACACCCCATTACGTCCGACGCGGCAGCGGAACCCTACGGCGCAATCACCACTAAGCATACGCGCTTATTGGAGCAACACATCCGCGCAGCGCCGCAGTACTGGCTGTGGACGCACCGGCGGTGGAAGCGGAATCGGCAGGAGGAAGAGGGACGTAGTTCTTTGGGGTAGTCGAATACGATTCAGCAAGCTGAATCTGTGGTAGCAAGTAGTAGGACGCCGTCTCGTCTTTCAGACGGTGATGGTCTAGTCGATATTGACTTTGGTAGAAGGAGACGTCTCTTGCCGGAGGGTTGCTGTGGTCTGCGACTGATGATCACGTAGGTACGGAAATAGACCTTAGTTGCAGCAGGTGTCTAGTTCGTAAAGCTCGTTGATTTCATTTGCGGTGAGTACTCTATCATATAGGAGTACATCGTCGATTTTTCCAGTGAACATAGCACCTACAAATAGCTGTCCGATGTCTTCGGCGGCGCGGAAGTTAGAACAGTTGGCGTTTCCGGTTTCTTCCTCTTCTAAGCTACCGTTCCAGTATATTTTGTAGTTGTCACCATCTAAAACGGCCACTACGTGGTACCAGTTTTCTACTTCGGATACAGGGCCAGCCCAGACGGAATTGTCATGCCCAAAGACAGCCCTTCTAGCGTCATATAAGCCCACCGACCACTCGCCGCTTCGGTTCGGACATCTCCCGTCTTCCCCTCTGGAGAGCAGTGATTCGTATTTACCGCCCGGCCGGGAATCATCAAGTGGGTAGTACCAAAGTGAAATAGAAAATGCAGACAGATTATCTAGAAATTCAGGATTTTCCAATGGTAAGGTATTCTCCGTTTTCCGGTAAATTATCAAAAAGGTAAGCACAACTGGCGTTATCGTTTCTATCCGTTGTGGTAACTGCCGTAGTTGGATTATTTAGGTTATAATTGTTGGGCGAGTAATCGTTTAAACTCCCACTAGTGAATGGGTAAAAAGCGATAATTCCGTCCTGAAGATTTGTCGGCAAGCAATCGAAGCCGGCCTTCTCCTCATCCTGACATCCTAAAAGTCCGCTGATAACGAAAAGTAGAAAAATAAATTTGTGCGTTTTCATTACTGCCATTTTAACTTAAAAAAAACAGTTACAGTACAAACTGAGGATTGCTGCGTGTATTGCGCTAAGGCTAAGTTTAACACTAGATAAATTAATCACGTACCGATCTATCATAAACTGTTTGTAGTGAAAATAATTAGTTCTTAACCTTTGCACTAGTCTTCAAAACTGCTGGGTGCATTTTATTTTATCGATGGGAATCCCCAGGTTTACCAAACTTTTGGAAGTTTAGCAAACCGATTGCTTTGGATAATGCGATATTTTGAAATGCACTCAAACTGCTGCAAAGCCAGTCGTTAGCCTGACTACGCCCTTACTCCCTTGTCTTGAACACCACATTATCCGACTCCAACTGGGCGGCTCGCAGATAATGGGGGACATTGTTTACAAGAATACTGCTACCGTTCTCCTGTATCCGGTGCGCTTGGTAACCGAGGGTGCGTAGCAATTGCTCCGCTGCGCGGTGGGCGGCGTTACCACGTTCGTCACAGAGGTATTCCATGACTAGGGTGGGTTGTTGCTGAGCCAGGGTTTGGCGCAAGCCTTCGATGACTTGTAGCTCGGCTCCCTCTACGTCGATTTTGATGAGTTGGGGGCGCAATTGTTCCTTTTGAACTACTTCATCCAGTACAATAGCGGTTACGTTGACGATCTGTGGTGGAGCCGTTTTGAACCAAGCTTCTTGCTCAAACTGGGCGACGTCAAGGGTGTTGTATTCTGAATAAAGATTGGGGAATTGGTAAAAAGTGAGCGTCTCCGCCGCGTTAGAAACGGCCCGGTGATGGGCGGTGAGTTGGGGGAGGGGCGCCGCATTTTTCGCCAGTACCTCGTAGGTTGTCGGGGCGGCTTCGTAGGCTGCTACCCGACCAGTCGAACCCACCAAATGCGCCGCTAAAAGTGAGAAGTATCCGTAGTGTGCGCCCACGTCAATGCAGGTATCTCCCGGCTGAAGTTGTTGGATCAAGAAGCGCGCTAAACGGATTTCCGAATGGTGGGTTTTACCACCCGTCAAGTAAATATCCGTACTGGCGGGGAGTAACAAGTGCATAGTTTGACCGAAGAAAGTAGTTGCCGTTACCGCTATGTGTTGTTGCTGGCGACGGTACTGCCATTCGCGGTAAGCAATGGCGCTCAGGTAACGCCAGGGGGCGTGCAAAGCTCGCCGTAGCTTAGATGCCTTCGCCAGTTGGTCTACTTTAGCTAGGTTTTGAAGAAGCGTGGCTGTCGTCATGCGTCTTGTGCTTTTTTAACCCGGACTTGCCGACGCAAAAATATTTCTTGGTTCACCAAAATGGCCAAATTGATAAAGAAAAACGGTCCCACTTTATCCGTCTCAATGAGGTCATTGATAATGAGAAAGGTGGCGATGACAATAGTGGATAACAAGGCGATTAGTACCATACGCTGTCGGTCGGGATACGCGGCCAAAGCGTGGTAGGTCTGTTCCCCCCGAATCAAAAAGTAGAACAGTAACACCAAGAACAACAGCAAGCCGGGTAGCCCTTGCTCCACAATGAGCATGAAATAATAATTATGAATGCCCGACTGCTCGGGATTATCGCTTACGTAGGTTTGAAAGCTGGTGACGGTGAAGGATTTATAAAAGTTGTAAAAATTGCCCGGTCCCCAGCCCAGCCACGGTCGTTCAGAAGTCATGTGTCCCGCCGCTACCCAGCGGTAGAGGCGCTCCA
>JBCDIR010000381.1:0-4158 GCA_038748735.1 Bacteroidota bacterium
CGCTGCCATCGTTTGCGGAGTCATTGAGTATTTCGGCTGGGTCGATTACCTGATGCTGAACACCACTATCTTTTCCCTGCTGGGGGTGATTCTCAGTATTTTTTTGGTTTTCCGTACCAATTCAGCCTACGACCGCTGGTGGGAAGGCCGCAAGCAGTGGGGCGCGTTGGTCAATAATACCCGTAATCTAGCCATCTACGTAGACGGCATGTTCCCAGAAAAGGATAACGAAATCCGCTCGTGGATGGCGGCCCACATCAGCAACTTCTGCTTCGCCTTCGTAGAACACCTCCGCGACGGGACACAACTGGATAAGTTAATCCTACTGTCCGAGCAAGAACGGGCCGATTACGAACGCAAAGCGCACGTGCCCAATTACATTTCGCAGCAAATATTCCAACGCATCGCCCAAGCGCACCGCGATGGGGTCATCAACGAAGGAGATTACATCAATATCAAAGCACAACACCAATCATTACTCGATATTTTAGGGGCTTGCGAACGGATTAAAAAGACGCCGATTCCGTTTTCGTACGCCGTCTATTTGAAGATATTTATTTCGGCTTATGCGCTGTTGTTACCGTTGGCGCTGGTGTCTACTTTTCATTTGGTGGCCGTGCCGCTGGCGATGTTTATCTTTTTTGCGCTCTTGGGCGTCGAACTACTGGGTGAAGAAATCGAAGATCCCTTCGGACTGGACTGCAATGATCTGCCAACGGGCGATATTGCACATACCATCAAGAAGAATATCTTCGAGATTTTGATGGACCGAACACCGGCGGCAGCGCACGAACGGGAGTTGTACGAGAAAGTGTTTTAAGTGCGACTTCTAGCGAAATACTCGAACCGTCGAACTAAAGCAACTGTTCGTAGAACAACATTTTTGGTGTACTGTTAAATGCCTACTTTTGAGTCAAATAGGGTGCATTTCAAAACGTCGTATGGTCCGAAGAGATCGGTTAAACCTGTAAATTCCCCTCGACAAAATGAAATGCATCCGTCAAATTCTTGAAATTAACCTAGATGAAAGATTTCTTTAAGTTTCTATTCGCTTCCTGTTTAGGAACCTTCGTAGCGCTTTTCTTGCTGTTCTTTGTTATTGTCGGTAGCATCGGTGCTATTGCGGGTGCCGGGCAGCAACCCGTTTCCGTAGCGGCTAATTCGGTCTTACACCTTAAATTTGACAAGCCCGTTCCAGAATTGACGGATAATGTACAACCGACCGACTTCGAGTTCAAGCCCGTCTCGACACCAGGACTGTCGGACATCGTTGCTACCATCGAAACGGCAGCCAATGATGATAATATTAAAGGTATTTTCCTGGAGCCGGGCGTAATGATGATAGGCTTTACGCAAACGGCAGTAGTACGACAGGCACTGCTTGACTTCAAGGATAGTGGCAAGTTTATCTACGCCTACAGTCCTAGCTATACGCAAAATGCTTACTATTTATCCTCCGTAGCCGACGAGTTGTACCTTGCCCCTATGGGTATAGTCGACTTTCGCGGTTTTTCCACCACGCCACTTTTCTTCAAAGACGCTATGGACCGACTGAATATTGATGCAGAGGTCTTCTACGCCGGTAAATACAAAAGTGCTTCCGAGCCGTTTCGTCGCAACAGCATGTCGGAGGAAAGCAAAGACCAAACCCGCATCTTGCTGAACGATTTATACCGCCAACTCCGCCGCGATATTGCGAGTGCTCGTAATTTATCCCCCGAGACAGTGGATGCGCTCGCTAGCGACTTTACGGGTTTGGATACGGATGCAGCTCAAAGCAGTGGTCTGGTAGATAAAATTGCTTACCGCGAAGCCCTACTGGACAAAATGCGGGAAGCCATTGGCCTCGACGAAGACGAGAAAATCAAATCCGTAGACGTACTCGATTACCTCAACGGTAGTGTAGAAAAGGGTACTTCCGGTGAACGCATTGCCGTGCTTTACGCGGAAGGCAACATCATTGACGGAGAAAGTGAGCCTTCGCAAATTGGTGATGTCACTTACGTGGAAATGATCGAAAAAATCCGCAAGGATGACGATATCAAAGCGCTCGTACTGCGCATCAATTCTGGTGGCGGCAGCGCTATGTCTTCGGACCACATTTGGCGCGCACTCATGGACTTGAAAACAACGGGTAAACCACTCGTCGTTTCGATGGGTTCCGTGGCCGCTTCGGGTGGTTACTACATTGCCGCCCCCGCCGACCACATCTACGCCGAAGAAAGTACCATCACGGGCAGCATCGGAGTTGTAGCACCTTTCCCACAGATGCAGAACTTTTTCAAGCAGACCCTCGGCCTCCACTTCGATAGTGTACGTACCCACCCCTACGCTACGGGACTTAACCCCATTTTTGACCTTTCGCCCAGCGAAAAAGCAAAGATAAATGCACTAACGCAGCGTACCTACAAGCTCTTCAAAGAACGGGTAGCCGAAGGTCGCGGCATGGACACCAGTGCGGTGCAGGAAATTGCTCAGGGCCGCGTTTGGATGGCCAATGATGCTCAGCGCGTCGGTCTAGTTGACGAGATCGGTGGTCTTGACGAAGCAATCGAAAAGGCCGCTGGCCTAGCCGACTTGGACGAATACCAAACCGTTGACTTCCCGAAAGCTAAGCCGCCCTTCGAGCGCCTACTCGAAGATTTTACGGAGATCAACACTATGTACGAACAGCGTCAGCTGCGCAAGCAACTCGGTAGCGCTTATCCGTATTATCAATACGTGCAAGAAGTGACCCAGACAGCGGGCGTACAAGCGCGGATGCCATTCCTATGGCTCGATAAGTAAGGCATTGAATGCGATCTATTACCTCGCGGTCACGGCCTACCGCGGGTTACTCCATTTGGCTGCCTTATTCCAACCCAAGGCCCGGTCTTGGGTTGCTGGTCGTAAAAATTGGCGAGTGCGCTTAGCGGCTTGGCGCGAACAGTTGCCCGTTGACGCCAACATTTACTGGATGCACTGCGCCAGTCTGGGAGAGTTCGAGCAAGGGCGTCCGGTCCTAGAAGCTATTCGTAAGGCGCGACCCGCTGTGCGAATCGTTCTCACCTTCTTTTCTCCTTCGGGTTACGAACAAAAAAAGGATTATCCGCAGGCGGATTACATCGCGTATCTGCCGGCGGATAGCCCTGCCAACGCGCGGGATTGGGTGAGCCTCTTGCGACCCCAGCAGGTAATCTTCGTTAAATACGAATTTTGGGCGTATCACTTGCGGGCGTTGGCCCAACGGCGAGTTCCTATTTACCTCATTGCCGCCTCGTTTCGACCTAAGCAGGTTTTCTTTCGCTGGTACGGTAGCTTCTTCAAACAACTTCTCGGTCGGTTTACGGCGATTTTCGTGCAGACCGTAAAGGATGAAGCGCTGTTACTCCAACACAACTGCCTCCCCGCTGAGCGCATCTACGTAGCGGGCGACCCCCGCGTAGACCGGGTACGGAATATTGCTGAACAAGCGATTGACTTTCCGCGCATTTCCCAATTTAAAAATGACCATCGACTGCTAGTAGTAGGCAGCAGTTGGCCGCCGGACGAAACCATTGTACTACACGAAGGCGGAAAATGGCTACCCCCAGACTGGAAAATACTAATCGCTCCTCACAACATCGGGGAAGACCAAGTCCAACAAATCGTACAAAGTAGTGGTGAAAGCGTACTACGTTATTCGCAAATAGATGCAAATAGTAACCTAACGAACGCGCGTATCCTTATTTTGGATACAATAGGAATGTTATCCCGGGTGTATCACTACGCAGACCTAGCTTACATCGGCGGTGGTTTTGGCGTGGGGATACACAACACCTTGGAACCCGCCGCTTTTCATCTGCCGATTCTATTTGGCCCGAAGTACGAGAAATTTCCCGAGGCGGTACAATTGGTACAGACGGGTGGTGCATTTGTAGTCCAAAACACAGCAGACTTCGAGGCCACTTTCGCTAAGCTACAGAAAGTAGCCGCACACGAGCGTGCCAGCAACGCCGTAGCCGCCTACGTAGCCGAGAACCAGGGCGCTACGCAGCGGATAGTGTCTCACCTCCTCTCCGCTGCTGACTAAAGCTCAAAAAACAGGGAATCAACTAAAATTGAGACTAGACTTGTTCTGCTAGGCATGAATGAGCGAAAGCGCAACAAATTTTGTTCTGAATAAGGCAAAAAATGTAG
>JBCDIR010000382.1:0-4156 GCA_038748735.1 Bacteroidota bacterium
GCTAAGGAGTTAGTCGCATTTGCAAATGCTGATGGAGGCGAGTTGTTTATTGGTATTGAAGATAACAATCAGGTAACAGGCGTTCCGCAATCAGAAGAAAAACTCCTTAGCGACATTGTAAGAAATTGCTTTAACATTCCTTGCGCGCTTGTCACCTGGAGGGCCTTCAAAAGCACTTTTGAACTCTCGGTAGTAGCTTTCTCCAAGTTCAATCGCTATCTCTACTCTTTCCTTTAATTTTAATAAATTCTCCATCCTGGCAAATTCTTTCTTCTAACGCAACAAAAGTACCGTAATTAAGCACTCTCACCAATAGTCCTATCATTAATTACTATTGTCCTCGGACTTATTACAAGGTCTTCAGCTAGTAATATTTATAATTCCCATTTGCGAAGGCTAAGATAATCATGCGACAGCCCGCCTCAGTGCGTACCAAGACGGGCTATCTCTAATTTACTACTTCCACTGTGTCCTGTTACTTTATCAACAACACATCCCCCTTGAAGAGAACGACCTCTCCGTCGCTGAATTCGACTTCCAGGTAGTAGACAAAAACCGCAGCGTTCAGCGGCTGTCCACGGTAGGTGCCGTCCCAACCTTCTTCTGGTATGCCGGGTGCAAAGTCGTATTTTTCGTAAATGGGTTCCCCCCAACGGTTGAAAATCAACATGGATTTGATGTTTTGAACCACATCACCACCCTGTGGGTAGAAGAAATCATTACCGGATGCCCCGTTCGGATTAAAAGCCGAAGGGATGAAGACCGGACGTTCTTTGTTGACGAATACCGTCAAGTTATCCGAATCAGAACAACCGTTGATATCCGTGATCGTCACGCTGTAAACCGTGGACTGGTCGGGCATCACCGTCACCGAGCCTTGGTTGAGGGCCGCAATAGAATCGGGCCGCCAGATAATCGTATCAATTTCAATGGAGGAATCGTACTGCGCCGTCAACGTGATAGGACTACCCAGATCGATTTGAGCACCATCATCTCCAAAAATCGTAGTCAACGTTACGGCTACTTCCGTCGGTTCAATCAGTTCAATAGCCAGTTCCGTGAAGCAACCTTCCGCGTCGGTAATCAGGAGCGAATACATATCACTACCCAAACCGCCGAAGAAAGGATTGGTGGTAGCGGGTCCGCCATTCAACGAATACGAATATGGCTGTTGCCCACCCGTAACGTTGTTGATAACGATGGCGCCGTCCGCATCCTGGAAGCAGGAGACATCGCTGATACTCACGTCTCCAACGGGAACACCAATGTCGCTAATAACCGCTACTTCGTCGGAAGCCGTACAACCTTCTTCGGTTGTCACCGTCAGTGTGTAACTACCCGGTGCGCTCACGTCAATCAGTTCGGCGTTCGGGTCCATAATCATCGCGTCGGGATTATCACTGCTCCAAGCGTAGGTGCCAACGGATGAGTTTCCACCCAAAGTAACCGCGCCCATCGTACACGTCAGTTCCTGGTCTAAGCCCGCATCCGCCGTGGGGTCCGGTAAGATCGTCACGGAAACATCCGCCACCTCGTCCGGGCAAGCGCTACCTGCGACCGTGTAGGCAAAGGTGTAAGTCCCCGCCGCTAAACCCACAGGGTCGAAAGTACCATTGGGAGTAAGGTTACCACTGGAGTTGGCGGTGGTTTCCGACCAAACGCCTCCCGTATCTCCGTCCGTGATCAAGTCACCGAGAGTTACTATTCCTCCCAGACTCGCACAGAAGGGGGCCGCCGCCGAACCAACACCCGCTGATACGGGCTCGTCCACGGCTACGGACCAACTTACCGTTGGGGTATAAATACAATTGCTGTTGGACTCGTCCGTCACTTGCGTTATCTCGACGACAGTATTAGCGTTGATCGCACCCAAGTCCAGTGGTGTACCGTCCGTCACGCCAGTAGACTGGAAAGCGGCACCATTGACGGTATAATCAACCGTTAAAGGCGCACCCGAGCCACCGCTATAAGCAAACATCAGCTCCACCGCTGTCCCGGCGCAAATATCCGCTTCGCTACCCAACAAATCAATCTGGACGGGCTGACAAGCCTGAGCAATACAAGTACCCGTTGCGACGCTGTTACCACAAATAGTCGTACCCGCAGCGGTTACTTCAATGGTTACGGACTGACCATCCGTCAAGCCCACAATCGTGTACGTGTTCCCATCTTGTGTACCCATTGGGCCGTCCGTAACGACAACGGTGTAGGTGTCCGCATTTGCCACGGGGTCCCAGGCGAAGGTGACGCTATTGGTCGTTGTGGTTTGGCAAACGACTTCTACGGGCGCGATTTCGGGTTGGACCTCCACCGTAGCCGTAGCCGTATTGCTGACACAGCCATTTTCCGTCACGACGAGGGTTACGGTATGCGCTTCCGCCGTGGGCCAACTGACTTCGTACGGACCTGCGCCGGAGCCACTCTCCACGGTTCCCGTACCAAAGTCCCAATCGTAGCTGGCCATCATTCCGGCGGTACCAGTAAACGTAACGGTAGCCGTACTGTTTGCACAAATCGTGTCCGTGACCATAATGTCCGCCACGGGAACGGCATTTACCGTGACCACGTAAACGGTATCGTAAAAACAGCCGTTCTCGGCGTAGTTCAACGTGATATTATTGTCGCCAAGAGCAGCCATGCTGGGGTCGAAAGCACCCGTCGCGGGGTCCGTAATACCCGGGCCACCCCAGGTGAAGGTACCCAAATCGGTATTTCCGGCAATATCAGCCGTTAATTGTTGCGCCGCAGCGTCCGCACAGAACGGACCGAAGGTTGCTTCATCGAAGCCACGGTCATCACAAGACTGCGCCGTACACGTTTGGGTAGTGGTCACGTTCTCGCAAACACCGTTCGACAAGGTCGTTATTTCAATCTCAACTTCATCTCCGGGCGTGAGATTGGTGAAGCTATACGTCCGGTTGGCTATATCCTCCGTTTCCACGGCTCCCGCCGGTGCGTCGAGGACGTTGACAGTATAACCCGTAGCACCCACTACTTCGTTCCAGGTAAAAGTAATGGAGGTGTTATCCCCCGTACAGCTGATGATGGGCGCTTGCAAAGCCTCCTGTACATTGACCGTCTGGGCGAAGGGCGCACTAACGCAATTATTCTCCGTTACCGTCAAGGTAACCGTCTGCTCGCCGCTCTCGGGCCAACTGATTTCGTAAGGTCCTGCGCCACTGCCACTTTCAACTATTCCGATCCCGAAAGTCCAGGTGTAGATAGCTGTCGAACTGGCCATACCGGAATATTCCAGCGTGCTCGTAGCCGTTTGACAAATCGGCCCACTGGCGGTAAATTCCGCCGTCGGAACCGGGTTGACCACTACGGTATAAGTCGTATCGTAAATACAGCCTGCTTCTTCGTAACTGAGCATAATGGCATTGTCACCCGCCGCAGCCATGGCCGGATCAAAGGCACCCGTGGCCGGATCGGTAATACCAGCGCCTGCCCAGGTAAACATTCCGACTAAACTACCACCAGAAAGTAGGGGAGCGAACGTCTGTGCCGCTTCATCAGCGCAGAACGGTCCGTAAGTATCCGTACCAAAAGCGCGGGGATCGCAGTTTTGCGCGGTGCAGGTCTGTGTGGTCAATACACTGCCACACTCGCTATTGGTCAGGGCTTCTACTTGGATGGTTACCGACGCACCGGGCGTGAGGTTAGTGAAACTGTACGTGCGATTGTCTACGTCGGCCATGGCCATCGCATCAGCCGGTACGTCGATAACGGTTACGTTATAACTGGTAGCTCCTACTACGTCATTCCAAGTAAAAGTGATGGACGTATTGTCCCCATCGCAACCGATGATCGGGGCTTGCAGGGAATCCTGCACTTCTACCGTCGTGCTAAACACTTCGGAGGCACAACCATTTTCGGTGACTGTAAGGCTAATCGTTTTATCGCCGGGGGTAGCCCAGTTCACCAACTGACTATTTGCATCGGGTCCTGCACTAGCAGATCCACTGTCGTAGTCCCAGGTGAAGTCTGCATTGCTAGTAGCCGAACCCGTATAGGTCACGGTAGAAGCACCGTTGAGGCAGACCGGAGAAGAGACCGTAAAGTCTGCTGTGGGAACCGCAAAGATTTGGATGGTTTGGCTATCGCTGTACTCACAACCGTCTTCCGTGTAGCGGGCCATTACCGTAGCCGCACC
>JBCDIR010000383.1:0-4154 GCA_038748735.1 Bacteroidota bacterium
GGCAGCGGCGACGCTGCGGCCCGGCTTGGCGCAGGAGGTGGACCTCGCTAGTTTGCGGCCCGGGCTGTACTACTGGCGGGTGCTGGGTACGGAGGGGCGTGGGAAGTTGATTAAACAATGATCGCTAGTTGGCAGGCACCTCCGAGGTGCCTGCCAACTGCTAAACGTCTCCGAGTCCATCGGAATCAACGGCCCAACAACTCATCCACCACTCGTCTTACCCCCGTAGTTGCGGGTTCGGCGATGACTTGGAGGTGGTCGCGGCGTTCCAGTTCGTAATTGATACTCGGTTTAGGGTCAACGTAATAAATGCTAGCATTTTTATCGGCATAACCGACGAGGCCCGCCGCTGGATAGACCTGCATAGACGTGCCGATGATGAGGACGATGTGCGCGCCGAATATTTCCTCCACGGCTTGCTCAATGGCGGGAACGGCCTCCCCAAACCAAACGATGTGGGGGCGCAGTTGGTAGCCTTTGTCGCAGCGATCATTGGTGTTGCAGTCGTCCTCCCAGTCGTAGATGAGGCGGGAATCGCCCGTGCTGCGGACCTTGCGGAGTTCGCCGTGTAGGTGAAGGATGTTGCTGCTGCCCGCGCGCTCGTGGAGGTCGTCCACATTCTGCGTGATGACAACCACTTGGTACTGCTTTTCGAGCTCGACGAGGGCGTAGTGGGCGGCGTTGGGTTCCACTTCCTTCAGTTGGCGGCGGCGCTGGTTGTAAAAATCGAGTACGAGGTCCTGGTTTTTGCGCCAACCTTCGGGCGAGGCGACTTCCATCACGTCGTGGCCCTCCCACAAGCCATCGGCATCCCGAAATGTCTTGATACCGCTCTCGGCGCTGACGCCCGCCCCGGTGAGGACGACTATTTTTTGCTTGGACATATCATTTCTGTTCTTTGATCTAGTGGTGTTATCCGTTAGTTGTTAGTTCTTGCTGGGCGGGACGCGTTGCAACGCGTCCTTACCTGCGGTGTTATCCGCGTGTTGTTGGCTCTTGCGGGCTGGGACGCGTGGCATTGCGTCCCTACGGTTGTGGCAATAATACAAACTTTAGGTGGATGCCGTCCCGCCAAAAGCGTTCCGCTGCGGCCTGAATATCTGCCGCATTGATCGTGTCGATGAAAGCTAGGTAGTTGTCAAAGTAGAGCTGGCTCAACGGCCGTTCTTGGCGAATCATCGTCGTTATGCTGTACAGCCAGGCAAGATTATCGCGCTGGCGTTCTTCGAGCGATTTGACCTGGGCGGCTTTGATTTTTTCGATATTACTTTCCGCAATCTCACCCTGAGCAATGGCGCGCAATTCGTCGTAGACCCCCTGGATAAGTCCGTCGACTTGGTCGGGTTCGGCATTGAAGCGGACGTTGAGAAAACAGCGTTCCGTAGGTTGATCGGTGGTGCGGACCGAGACGCGGACGCCGTAGACGCCACCCTTCTTTTCCCGCAGCTCCTCGCGCAGGCGGATGTTGAGTAACTGTCGTAGCGCACTGGCGTGCAGCCGAGCGTTGCGGTCGGCGTAAGGGAAGTCTGCGTGCCAGTCGAGGGTGACTTCTCCTTTGGGCGTGGTGCCCGCACGGACCAGGGTGTCGAGGGGCGTGGCACGCATCCGTAGGCCCGTATCTTGCCACTGTTCTCGTTCAGGCGTGGTGGCCAGCGGGCCGAGGTACTGTTGCGCTAAGCGGAGAAGCGTGTCCTGGTTAAAATTGCCCACAAAAACGAAACGGAAGTCCGCCGGATTGGCAAAACGTTCGCGGTAAACCGCCGCTACGTCCGTCAAATTAATGGCCTCAATTTGCGCTACCGTACTGTTAGGACGGCGAGGATGGAAGTCGTACTTGACGTCACTGACCATGCGCCCGAAAGCCGAGCGGGGGTCGCGGTCGATTTGCTCAAAAATATCAATTTGGCGCTGGGTAAAGTTGGCCAAAGCCAGACTATCGGTCCGGGGGCGGGTGAAGTAGAGGTGGGCGAGTTGGAAGAGCGTTTCCAAGTCTTCCTGGCTGCTATTGCCACCCATTCCTTCTTGGTAGCTGCCAATAAAAGACTGAACGGAAACTTGCTTAGCGCTCAAAAAGTCGAAGAGGGTACTGGCCGCAATGGTATCGATGCCGGAGCTGTTGACGATAGAACTAGCGAAGCGCGCACTGGGGTAGCGCGTTGGGTCGACCAGACTGGTTCCCCCGGGGCTAGTAGCGCGAAAATTGATCTGGTCGTTCTGAAAATCAGTGGGTTTGCAGTACAGCCGAATACCGTTAGCGAGTTCGTAAACACGCAGGTCGATAACCGTATCGTGATGAACGAGGCTGGGCTGGCCCGTGGGTGGCGGAAGTTGTAAGAGGGTGGACAACGGTTGGGTGGCGTCCGGCGGCGTGGTCGGCAAAGCCAGCAGGCTGTCCACCAGCTGAAAAAAGCGCGTACTGTCCGGTAGGAGTGGGGCTGCCTCATCGTTAGTCGTGACGATGGCCGTGCGCATAGTAGCAGTCTGCCAAGCGTTGGCTACGGTTTGCAGATCGGCCAACGTGATTTGCGCCAAGCACGCCTCCGCTACGGCGGGTAATTGTTGTAAATCAGTTACGGGTAAACCCCGGTAGAACTGCTGCCGGAGCCGTCCAGTCCAGCGGTTACTGTTCATTTTATCCACTTCACTGGCCATTTCTTCAAAATTGCTCAAAAGAGCGGCTTTGGCTTGGTCCAATTCGCTTGGTTGGAAACCGTACTGCGCGGCCCGCTGCGTTTCTTCGATCACGACGGCGAGGGAAGCGATAAAATCTTCCGGTTTGACCATGGCTTGTAGCTCGTAAGTCCGCTGCTGGTCGAGTAAAGTGGAGTAGCGCGAACCCGCAAAAGTAAAGGGAGGAATACCCTTTTCGTACAGGCCAGCGAAACGCTTGTTGAGCAAAACGCCGTGGAGTTGCAACAAGAGTTGCTGGCGAAATTGTCCGTAGTTCGCTTGCTCCTTCACGGGACCTAACTGATAGATCAACTCCCAGCGGGTGAAGGGTGCCTCCGCATCCGTGGCGAGCACGTAATCTTGCCGTTCACGGGTCGAAAGCGCGTAGCTTTTGGGAGCGGTAAACGCTTGGTTGTCCAACGGACCAAAATATTGCGCCAAGCGCGGAAACAACCAAGCAGTGTCAACGGCTCCCACAACGGCAATACCCATATTTTTGGGTTGGTACCAACGCTCGTAATACGCCCGCAGCGGGCCAGCCGAGACCGTATCAATGAGGTCAATATCACCGATGGGCAAGCGGGTAGCGTAGCGAGAATCTTGGAACAATACGGGGTAAATCTGCCGCTGTAGGCGCTCTTGATAACTCAACGAACTGCGCCACTCGGAACGAATGACGCCCCGCTCCTGATCGACTTCTGCCTCGTCTATACGTAGTCCGCCCGCCCAATCCGCCAGAATCTGTAAAGCCGTATCGACCACCGCGAGCGAATCGGTTTGCACTTCCAGTTTGTACACCGTTTTGTCGAAAGAAGTGTAAGCGTTGAGGTCCGCTCCGAAGCGACTGCCCTGGCGCTCCAAAAAGTCGACGAGGGTTTGTTTGGCGAAGCGTTCCGTACCGTTAAACGCCATATGCTCGACGAAGTGGGCCAGCCCCAACTGCTCGTCCGTCTCCTGGAGCGAACCCGCCCGCACGAAGAGGCGCAACTCTACCCGGTCGCGTGGTTCATTATTATAACGATAATAATATTGGAGACCGTTGTCCAACTGGCCGTAGGTAGCACTGCTGTCTACTGGAAGGCCCTGATCGGGATCAAAAGCGTCTGCTTGGGCTAGGAGGCTCAGCGAGCCAAAAAGTAGCGTGGTCCAAAGAAAAATGCGTAGCATGTAGTGATGTTTTTATAGACTTATTCGGCCAGGCATGAATGAGCGAGAACGTAGAAAATATTATTTTGTGCAAGGCAAAAAACGTAGGCGATGCCCAAGCATCGGCGAGGCTTTTTAACGCCGCACAGGATAAAATTTAGCTTCGCTGATCGTCGTACCTCCTCGGAGTTGCCGTTCGTAGCCATTTGAGGCTCTGGTTGAATAAGTCTAATAGCGAGGTGCCCGAAGGTACGTATATTCTTAGGTCCGTAACCATTAGCCTAATAAACACTCCAGGGCAAACGCATCAAAATGCCTTACCCTTGTTTTTTAGCCAA
>JBCDIR010000384.1:0-4142 GCA_038748735.1 Bacteroidota bacterium
AAAAGGACCAACCTGCCTGCCTGCTGACCGCAGGAAGGCAGGTTGGTCCTTTTGGATCAAGCCAAAAGGACTGAGCCGCGAAAAGCTCACAGAAGACTTCTTTATCAATTTTCAATTTGCGGCACTAGAGAGGTCAAACAATTGTAGATTATACCGCAGAAAACCTGATTTGACTTCGGAGAAGGCACACCTAGCGCTTAATTCGCATATTACCTTTCTGTTATCTTAATATTTACCACCAACAACGCGCTCTCACAATACACTTCCGCCCTACGCGCCACGTAATTAATGGACGCAAAGCGTACTAAGCTCACTAAAATACCTATATTTGCGCAGTTTTTCCGACAGGTAGTTTTGGAGGCCCTGTTGGTGAATACTTTATGTATTTATTATTTTCTAATCTGTTGTTTTGGGTGCAAATTTGGACCACCCGAACGGCAAAATCTCGGATTTTGGAATAAATAAGCCAATTAGTGTTTATTCTTTCCACAAACTTTTACATTATGCAAGGTAAAGGAATTGTAAAGTTCTTCCTTGTCGTGATGGTACTCGTGACACTATTGCAGTACCTCTACGTCCTCCCGACTAATCGGGTGGAGAAAGAGGCCGAAAGCTACGGCTTGGCAATGGCAGATGGTATCGAAGACGAAGAAGAACGTAACGAAAAGCAGGCCGAAGCGGTCCGTGCTTATCTGGACTCGATGTCCAACGAAACGGTATTTAAAATACCATTATTAAAGTCATACACCTACCAGCAACTCAAAAAGCAGCAACTGGCTTTTGGTCTGGACTTAAAAGGTGGAATGAGCGTAGTACTACAGATTGACCTGAGAGAATTAATACGAACCCTTGCCCAGGAAAGTAAGAAAGATCCGACGTTTAATGCAGCATTAGAAGCAGCCTCCGAAGCTCAAAAGAATGATCAGTCCGATTTCGTAGCCCTATTCGCCGATGCGTGGGCCGCGAACCGCAAGGAGGGCGATCAATTGTCCAAAATTTTCCTCACTGGCCTGCGGGACGATATTAATATCAATACGACCGACGGCGAAGTGATTCAGGTATTACGTACCAAAGCCAACGAAACCGTTGAGCTGACCTTCCAACAATTGAAGCGTCGGATCGACAAACTCGGGGTGGTACAGCCTAATGTCACCCTCGATGCAGAACGTGATTTGATTCTTATCGAATTGCCGGGTATCGAAAACCCCGAGCGGGCGCGTGAATTCCTCACTACCGCCGCTAAATTGGAGTTTTATGACACCTACCGCGCCAGCGATCCAGCCATTGCGAACGGGATGTCTCAGGCCAACGAGCGCCTACGCGCATTGATGGCGGAGGGAGAAGCAGTGGAGGAGTTACTACGCGTAGATTCTACACGGGTAGTAGATTCTTTGGGCAACGAAACGGGAGAAATTCAGTTGGACAGTATCTTCGGGCAGAATAGCCTCGCGGGTCCCTTGTTCGACAAGATGACGCCTTCGCGCGGTCCAACGGCGGTTTTGGGTACGACTACTCGCTCGGAATTACAGGCCGTTAAGGACATGCTAGCGAAGGAAGAAGTACAGCGCTTGTTCCCCAACGATTTCAAGTTTGTGTACAGCCAAAAGTCGCGTCCCCCCTACACCGCTGACGGTCAAGAGGACTTAGAGGCGGAGGAAGTATACAGTGTATACGGTATCAAACTGCCACGCGGTGGTGGTGCCGCACGCTTGTCCGGCGATATGGTAGACGACGCTAGTGCACAGTTGGATCCACAGAACAACGAGATCGAAGTAACCCTAAACATGACTAGCCAAGGGGCTAAGATTTGGGGCGATATGACCACCAAAGCATCCGCTGATAACCAGCGCGAAATTGCTATCCTCCTCGACGATGAGGTAGCGTCTGCGCCGAGTGTACGGGTGCCGATTACGGGCGGTTCTAGCTCGATCACGGGTGGTTTCGATATGGAAGAAGCCAACGATTTAGCCTCGATTCTGGAAGTGGGTAAACTCCCCGCGAGCTTACAGATTATTCAAGAATCAGTGGTTGGTCCGACCTTGGGTGCAGAGAATATTCGCCGTTCTTTTACGGCCCTGGCGGTTGGTTTCTTGATCGTGATTGGGTTCATGATGTTCTACTACGGCGGTGCGGGCGTTATTTCGGTAGCGGCTTTGTTACTGAACTTATTGTTTATCTTCGGCGCACTAGCGAGCTTGGGTACGGTCCTGACCTTGCCGGGCTTCGCGGGTATCATCTTAACGATTGGTATGGCCGTGGATGCGAACGTGATCATCTACGAACGGATACGCGAGGAATTACGCGAAGGCAAATCGACCTTAATGGCCATCTCGGATGGTTTCAAACACTCGTACTCCGCCATCATTGACGCCAACGTAACGACGATTTTGACGGCGATTGTACTGGCTTACTTCGGCCTCGGTCCGATCAAAGGCTTTGCCGTCGTCCTTATTATCGGTGTGCTTTCCTCCCTATTTACTGCCGTACTGGTAGGCCGTTTGATGATCGGCAGCTGGATGGATCGCCGCAAGGCGTTGAGCTTCAGCACGGGTGCTACGAAGAATGCTTTCGCCAATCTAAAGATTGACTGGTTGGGTAAGCGTCGTATTGCTTACTTGATTTCTGGTAGCATCTTAGTCCTAAGCTTCGTTTCCTTCGGTGTTCGTGGGTTCGAACTCGGCGTAGATTTCAAAGGTGGATACAACTACAATATTGAGTTTGCCCAAGGGGTAGATGTAGATCAGGAAGCACTGCGCGTGAGCCTGACGGAAACCTTCCAGGGTAACGTCCCAACGGTGAAGAGTGTAGCGGGTGCCAACACCTACAACGTGGTCACTGATTACCTCATCGACGCGCCAGCGCCCGAGCAAGGTAGTGGTGACGAAGCACCAGAAGAGACGGTACTGAAAGCATTGCACGCTGGCGTCAACGCCGCCACGGGTGAGACGACCACCTACGATTCGTTTAGCAACCCGAATGGTTTGGGTACGCACGTATCCAGCTCTAGCAAAGTAGGTCCGACGATTGCCGACGATATTTCACGTTCGGCTTTCTACGCGGCGGTTTTTGCCCTGTTGTTGATCTTCCTGTACATCTTCGTGCGCTTTAGCAAGTGGCAGTACTCTTTGGGTGCCGTTGCCGCTTTGTTCCACGATAGCTTGATTGTACTTGGTATCTTCTCGATTGGGCACGGTATTTTCGGTTTCAATATGGAAATCGATCAAGCCTTCATCGCGGCGGTACTAACGGTAATCGGTTACTCCATCAACGATACGGTGGTCGTATTCGACCGGATTCGGGAATATCTCAACACTTATACCAGCAGCGATAAGACCTCCGTCATCAACGCGGCCATCAATAGCACGGTGAGCCGGACGGTCATCACCTCTTTGACGACGTTGTTCGGCGTACTGGTACTCTTCCTCTTCGGTGGATCGAGCATCAAGGGCTTTGCCTTCGCCATCCTGATCGGGGTGATTGTCGGTACATACTCATCCATCTTCGTTGCTACTCCACTGGTTCACGACCTGACGGGTGACCTCGAAGTGAAGAAAACAGCAGAAGAGCGCCAAAGCTTCTCCAAGGCGGCGACGCGATAATATATAGTTTGAAAGTTACTCCTCGAGTAGCTTTTCACCTATTCACAAATGGGTTCCTTATTTCGGTAAGGAACCCATTTGTCTTTTGCGCTAAGCGCAACCTAAGAGTATGTCCTTTGAAGGAAAATACTTCCAATAGAAAATTATGCACCATTATGGTACATGATTATATCTCCGGCAGGGTAAGCGGACGAAGCCACGCCAACTGCCGTACCGTAGAGAGATTTTAGGCCATTATCTTCCCTTCACGTGACTTAATTTGGAACCTTTTACTCGTCGCATACGTCTTTATAAGTAAGCTAAAAGGTACTATTTCGGCTGTACAAGCAACAAAACTTGTCGAACGTGCGTACTTTTTGGGTAGATAGTGTTATTATTGGAAGAAAGTAAGCAAACCCAAATATCCACAACCACATGCGTCAATTAAAAATTACGAATAAGATTACTTCCCGGGAGAGTCTGGCGCTGGATAAGTACCTGACGGACATTGGGAAGATTACTTTACTCTCCGCCGAAGAAGAGGCACAACTGGCCCGCCGTATC
>JBCDIR010000385.1:0-4138 GCA_038748735.1 Bacteroidota bacterium
ACGTTTTTCGCGCACTGTGGACCAATCACGCTATCCATCATTATAGCGAGGATGAAATCCTCTTCGGGGTTTCTAGCCCACTGTGGGACCACGTTTTTGGTACGATGCCCAAGCAAAAAGATGAGCGTCGGCAGGTAAAAGTAGAAGTGAAGTAAGGTTTATTTTTGGGGCCTCCCATGCCAACGGCGTGGGCGCTACGCTCCGTAGCTCGTTGTTCACTCGGCCACGCCGTACCGGGCGTGGCTGTCCCGCTTAGGCGGTCCCCTACTGCGCATCGCTAGGCCATCAGCTTCCGCAGTCTCGAAGATTAAATTAGCCCAAAACACTTCGCCCCAGTTAGCAGGCACCTTGGAGGTGCCTGCTAACTTAAACTCCTATTTGCCGAAGTTTTGACGCCAGTCAAAATTTCGGCAAATTAGTTTATTACCTTTGCCCATTATTTTTCACAGGCGGCCAGGAACGGCTGCGCCCAGCTCGGTGTCGAAGTAGGACACGACTGGGCGTGTAGCACTTGGTTGGCTCAACTTATTTATGATGATTAACATCACATTACCAGACGGTTCGGTGCGGCAGATGGAAAGCGGCGCATCGGCGATGGACGTGGCTAAATCCATTAGTGAGGGTTTGGCACGTAACGTGCTTTCCGCTAAGGTCAACGGCGAGGTGTGGGACGCCAACCGCCCCATCACCGAAGACGCTACGGTACAGTTGTTCACCTGGCGCGACAAAGATGGCAAAGCCACTTTTTGGCATTCTTCGGCGCATTTGCTAGCCGAGGCACTGGAGGCGCTCTACCCGGGTGTAAAACTCGGTATTGGTCCGGCCATCGACCGGGGCTTTTACTATGACGTAGACTTTGGGGACCAAACCCTCTCTTCGGATGATTTTCCCAAGATCGAAAAAAAGATGTTGGAACTGGCCCGCCAGAAAAACGAGTACGTGCGCCAAGACATCAGTAAAGCGGAGGCCGTAGCCCACTACGAAGCCAAGGGTGACCCTTACAAGCTAGAATTGCTCGAAGGGCTCGAAGACGGTCAAATTACGTTCTACACCCAGGGCAACTTTACGGACTTGTGCCGCGGACCCCACATTCCAAATACCGGAGTCATCAAAGCCGTCAAGCTGATGAACGTAGCTGGTGCCTACTGGCGTGGTGACGAGAACAACACCCAAATGACGCGCATCTACGGCGTGTCTTTCCCCAAGCAGAAAGAACTCAAAGAACATCTCGAACTGCTGGAAGAGGCCAAGAAGCGGGACCACCGCAAGTTGGGGGCCGAACTGGAGTTGTTCATGTTCAGCGAACGCGTCGGTGCGGGTTTGCCTATTTGGTTACCCAAAGGCAATGCCCTGCGTGAACGCTTGATGAACTTCCTCCGTGACGCGCAGGAGAAGCGCGGCTACCAAATGGTGAGTTCACCGCACATCGGCAAAAAGGAACTGTACGTGACCTCGGGTCACTACGAAAAATACGGCGAGGACAGCTTTCAACCCATCAAGACGCCCCGCGTGGATGAGGAGTTTTTACTCAAACCCATGAACTGCCCCCACCACTGCGAGATATATGCTCACCGCCCCCGTTCCTACCGCGATTTGCCGTTGCGTCTCGCGGAATTCGGTACGGTCTACCGCTACGAGCAGAGTGGCGAATTACACGGTCTCAGCCGCGTACGGGGCTTTACACAGGACGATGCCCACATCTTTTGTACGCCCGAGCAAGTGAAGGAAGAGTTTCTCAGCGTGCTGGACCTCACCCGTACGGTACTAAGCAAAATGGGTTTTGATGAGTTTACGGCGCAAATCAGCCTCCGCGACCCGGAGAAGCCAGCGAAGTACATTGGCTCCACCGAAAACTGGGAAGCCGCCGAGCGCGCCATCATCGAAGCGACGGAAGAAATTGGCTTGGAGACGGTGACGGAGTTGGGTGAAGCTGCTTTTTATGGTCCCAAACTTGACTTTATGATCAAGGATGCCCTGGGCCGCTCCTGGCAATTGGGTACCATTCAGGTGGATTACAGCTTACCGGATCGATTTGAGTTGGAATACATTGGCGCAGACAACAAGCCCCACCGCCCCGTGATGATTCACCGGGCGCCCTTCGGTTCGCTAGAGCGTTTTATCAGTATTTTGATTGAAAACACGGCGGGTAAGTTCCCCCTCTGGCTGACGCCGGAACAGTACGCGATCTTGCCGATTAGCGAGAAGTTTCACGACTACTGCCACGATCTGCAAACCCAGTTGGCCACCCACGATATTCGTGGCTACATCGACGAGCGCAACGAGACCATCGGTCGCAAAATCCGGGATACGGAACTAAAGCGCATTCCGATCATGCTCATCGTAGGCGAGAAGGAAGCCGAAGGAGGCGCCGTAGCCGTTCGCATTCAGGGCGAAGGCGATAAAGGGGCGATGTCCATTGCGGACTTTGTAAGCTATTTCCAGGGCTTGCTCTAGTAGAAAATAGAGCTAAAAACGACGCACCGAGTAGTACTGTACTGCTCGGTGCGTTTTCATTTATATCTTCCAAAGGACTTCAGGATTCCTGTCGCAAGTGATTTATGGGATTGACCAAAACCGTACGAACCGTATGGTAACTAATGGTCAACAAGCTGATGACGAGTAACAGCAAAATAGGCGTTAGGAACAAACCGACCGATAGCGGCATCTGGTAGGCGTAATTTTCCAGCCAGCGCCCGATGAGCCAGTAGGCTAACGGAAGACCCAGTACCGTGGCTACAATTATTAAGCCGATAAATTCTCGCGTAAATAGGTAGATGATACTGGCGAAGGAAGCGCCCAGAATCTTGCGGATACCCATTTCTTTCATTTTACGCAAAGCCGTAAAGGAGGCCAAGCCAAAAAGACCCAAACAGGCAATGAAAATAGCCAGGCCGCCGAAGAGAATCATGATATTACCCAGGCGCAGGTCCGCCGCGTACTGTGCCGCGAATGTTTCATCCAAAAAGAAGTGCTCGAAGGGATTGCCGGGGAAGGCACTAGTATAAATATCTTTTACTTTTTGGATTGTAGTCGCTACGTTATTCGTGTTCATCCGCAAGGCATAGTAATCATCTGGATAGGGATCATAGACGACGACCATGGCATCTCTCGCTCGCTGTAACGACGCGTGGTGATAGTCTTGGATAACGCCTACGACTTGGAACCAAGCGTCCGGCGTGTCTTCAGATTGCCAAAGAATGTTGGTGCCAACGATATCCGCAGGATTGTTAAAGCCCAGCCGCAGCGCAGCCTGCTCATTGACCATCACCGTTTGAGCACTGGAATCTCGCTGCAGGGAGAAATCTCGTCCCGCAATCAAATCAATACCAAAAGTAGAACGGTATTGGTCGTCCACGATTAAAAAGTCGAGGAGTAGCCCCGTACCATCGGCCCAACCGCTAGGGCGAACGTTAGCCAAGCTTGCGTTGTAGGACCGAGCCGGAACCGTACCCGCAGCGCAGACGGTTTCAATATCCGGTAATTGCAGTAGCTGTTGCCGCAAAGGCTCAAAAGCTTGACCGTTGTCATTATCCCCAACCTTGGGTCCTTGTAAAACGAGTACTTGTTCCGCATCAAAACCCAAGTCCTGGGACTGCATGAAAGACACCTGACGATAGACCGCAAACGTACCCGCAATCAACAGAATAGAAGCCGCGAACTGAAAGACCGTGAGGCCGCGCCGCGCCCACAGGCCAGATAGCTTTTGGGTCAACTGTCCTTTAAGGACACTCGTAGGCTGTATGGAGGACAGCAGTAAAGCAGGGTAAACACCCGACACTAAAACACCTACCAAAAAGACTGTTCCAAACGTCCACAACAAGCTAGTAGAAACGAGGGAAAAGTCGAGTGAGTGCCCCAGTAAATTGGTCAGTGGTTGACGCAATACCGTTAGCAAACCCAAGCTGACTAAAGCCGCTAAGCCGTTAATAACAACCGACTGCACAAAAAACTGTCCTAACAAATGACTACGCCGGGCACCGACTACTTTACGGACGCCAATTTCCCGCGCGCGGTCCGTGGCCTGGGCCGTAGCCAGATTGATGTAGTTGATCCAACCAATGAGCAGGATGGCGAAAGCGACCCAAAACAGCAAGTTGACGACTTGGCCATTTCCAGCGGCTTGCATCTCGTCACCCAG